>JADJXR010000002.1 GCA_016710285.1 Chlorobiota bacterium
TGGCGGAAGGTCGCGGGTGGGGTTCCTTCTGCAGCGCAAACGCGTAAACTTACGCCAATCACCACCGCCCCAATCACAAACGACGTCCATGCTGGTAAGGGAACGCGGTGCGCCGTGATTAGCCATCTCGCCGCCAGAATTACAGCGGTGATATTCCCACAAATTGCTCGCCAGCTGAAATAGCTTCCCCGTTTCTGCGGCAGGCGAGGTTTTAATACAAGCTCGCGAACACCAACCCGGCAAATCCCCCGGCCAACGCAAACGCGCCAAATCCCAAAACAAAATGGTAGAACACCATGGTGAGGAAGGAAGTCGACAGCAACGGGCGGCGATTACCATAACACAGATCATCCGAACAATGGCGGCCATCCGGTACACAGGTAGCTTCAGCGGGCGGTGAATGCATACACCAAAACAAGGAACTGCGGCAAATGACGCAATGGTTTCGAACAACGACGTGGCGGGCAATCACGTTGCGGCGCGCCAAGCCGGTTCAGAAATCAGGAATGATGGTGCGGGAGTGAAAGAACGACAGCCCGTGTTGAACCGCTCCCCCATTGGCAATCCCCAACCGATAGTTGGTTGCGAAATGGGGATAATCGGGATACCGGTTCGGCGGAAGATTCGTCCGGGGGTGGCGGGGGGCTGAGTTGGCGGAATACGGCAGGGGATGCTGTGGCGTGAGCATACGCAGGAAACAGCGGAAGCAAGTTTCCCGTCAGGTAACGAAGGGGTTCAGGGAAGAGGTAGCGGCACGTCCTCCGTCAGGATTGATAACAGGTCTTTAAGCCTGCCCCAGAGGCCGAAGGCGGAAGATGACACCGAGGCTAAGACCTTACACCTAACCCCGACGGAAGTCAAGCAACTTTCCAACGTTAACTAATATGTGCCCAGTACACACTCACCCTTAATCATTAGGCTTAGGAAGAGCGTGAAGGGATGCTCGAACAGCTGGGGCTGGCGGAAGGTGTTGTTGCTGTCGGCGCGAACACGGAAATAGAAGGAGTTGGTAAGCCGTGCGGTAAAACTGCCACGCAGCGAAAGATCGGCCCCAACGCTCAGCCGCAGATTCTCGGCGCTTGGCGGCACTTCAATCAAGATCCCCAACGGGTGAAAGCCGCCCGCACCTTCACCTTGCACCACTTGGGCGTGCTGGTCGCTGCGGGAACAGGCATATTCTTCGCCGACCCCAACGCTCGGCGCATCTCCCCCGCTTGCCGTCTGGAACAGGAAGCCGAACGCCCCCTGCAACGAGAGGCGTGGACGTAAGGAAAATGACGGTGTTTGGAGTGGATCATAAGGCCGCATCGCTAAGACCGGTAAACCGCGCCCGTCCGGTGAAGTTTTGCAGCCGGACCATTCCCAGCTGGCAGTGTACTGGCGTTCGCGCAGCAAGCCACCGCGCTTCCCCAGTGGAAATGGAGTAAAGAAGGCGGAACACCATTCCGGCGAAGCGATCCACACGCAAGCTGCCATCGTTCCACCGCTGTTTGGTTTCGATTTCCACGGCGATCCCTATCTTTCAACAAATGCCCCAAGCGACGGGGCAACGCGGTAGTCAAGGCGGTCCGGCGAGGTATGCCCAGGTGGAGCTGCTGATCAATCATCATAGGTGAACTGGTCGCCGATGAACAGGGCTTCCTTCACCGCCGTAGGGGTCGTTGCGGGATTGGAGAAGCGAAAGCGTAGAGGTCATCCCCAAGCGCGATGCAGGTTCGTTGGTGGAGCTGATGCGAACTGCCCCAGCGATAGCGAGATCAACTGTTGAAGGTGTCGTTCTGGGTGGTCGCGCTCTCCGGAAACGGAACTCCGGCACGGCTGCTGTTGCGGGTGATGTAGCGAACCCACGTCTTCGAGACTACCTCGGTGTATTAGCAAGGTTAGCGAAAGTGGTGGTGGGTGGGCAAGCATGGGTTGACCAACGTCCATTCAATAATGGCAGCGTGCGCGGAAGGTGCGGCAAATAGCAGCAGAACCAACAGCATCAAGCCAGCGGCGTGGTGGCTTGATGCGTGAAACCTGTGTGCGAACGGGGCTGGCCAAACAGCCGGTATCGAAGTACCACAACGGGTCATCTGGCTCGCAATTTACAACAGTTCCCATCCTTTGGAACCTCCACCTGCCGGTTGGATACAATGGCCTTCCAACGCTTCTGAGAATTGGCTTGGTTTGTTGGCCTACCTCCTCACCCGTTTCACACCAGTACGGACTGACACATCGCCCCTCTTCTCCCACCGTTTCGGTTTTTCCGGTTCGTTGTACCTTTTTTTGCCCCGCGATTACCAGCGGCATCTTCTTCGGCAGCTTCCGGGAACCTCTTTCCAACATAGTGAACTCAACCGTTCTTTCCTTGCCGCAAGAGGCATCCGCTGCATCAATCAACCAAACATCTCATCGCTTCTCTCTCTCACACAGCTTCTTCCCCATGCCAGCAATTACCATAGACAGCAGGGCCATTGATTGCGCTCCCAGGAGAAACGATCGCCGAAGCCGCAACCGACAACGGCATTGATGCTCCCCCACTTCTGCTGGCATCCGGCATTATCGGTTAGCGGCAACTGCCGGATGTGCCTTATTGAAGTGGAGAAAACCCCAAGCTGGCCATTGCCTGCGCCACCGCCGTTGCCGACGGCCGGTTGTCCATCACCAACAACGCCCGCGTGATAAAAGCACGCGAGGCGATTATGGAGTTCTTGCTGATTAACCACCCGCTGGATTGCCCAATCTGCGACGAAGCCGGGCAGTGCAAGCTGCAAGATTACGCATTCACCCACGGGCGCGGCGAAAGCCGGTTTGTGGAGCTGAAAGTCCATAAAGATAAACGGGTGGAGCTTGGCCCAGAGGTGATGTTCGACGGCGAACGCTGCATCAGCTGCTCCCGCTGCATCCGCTTTAGCGATGAGGTTGCCCAGCAGCCGGTGCTGACCTTTGTGCAACGGGGGGATCACGTCTCCATCGAGACTTTCCCCGGCACCCAGCTGGACAACCCGTACTCCATGAACGTGATTGACATCTGCCCGGTTGGCGCTGACCTCGCGCGATTTCCGGTTCAAGGCGCAGGTGTGGGATATGTCGTTCAATCCCTCAATCTGCCACCGGATGCTCGCGCGGGTGCAACATTGACGTTGGCGTTCGGAACAATGAGATTTTACGGCGAGCCACGCACCAACATGAAGGTCAACACCTACTGGATGTGCGTGCCGGGCGCGTTGGCGAATACCGCTACGTGAACACCGCACGGGTGGAGCAACCAATAGTGAAACGGGATGGAACGCAAGCCCCGGCCTCACCTGGCGATGCGTTTGCGGCGGTGGCCGAACGCCTGCGGAAGATCAAACCGGAATACGTTGCGGTGATTGGCTCCCCCTACGCCACCAACGAAGAAAATTACGTGCTGAACCGATTCGCTCGGGAAGTGATCAGGATACAGAACGTTGATTTTGTGCGCCACAGCGATCCCGATTTGCCGACACCATGCTCCGCACTGCCGACCGCACCCCGAACACTCGCGGCGCGGTGGAGGTTGGGATTGTTCACGGAAAGGGGCGATTGGGGTGGATCGGTTGATGGAAATCCGCCGCAGTTATCAAAGCGTTATACGTGCTGGACCAATCGCTGATCCTGAAAGATAACGTGGTTGAGCACGGCGCATTTGGAACTGCTGGTGGTTCACGCATGGAACCACACCCAAATCGCGAAGCTGGCCGATGTTATTCTGCCAACGTCCACCTACGCCGAAAAGGAAGGCACTTTATCAACGCCACCGGATTGGTACAGCACTTCACCCCAGCCGTGGTGACAAAGGAGAACGAGCGGATCATGGGGATGAAGATGTCACGGCTGGACAAGTTCGGCGTAAACAACGACCGCTGGATCCAAGGCGCACGCCGCGATGCACGCCCTGCGTGGCAAAGCATCAATCAATCGCCCGGCAAATGGGGGCAATGGGACTACCGCTGGTGAAGATATTTTGAGGAGATGAGCGCAAAGCTCCCCAGCTTCCGCCAGATGAACTACGAAGCATTGGACACCTACATGGGAATTGAACTTGGACGTGGCGACCGCCCACGGCTCCCGGCGTTCAGTATAAACCATCACGACTATCGCCCACGGGTGATGGAGTAACAACGCCCTTCGGCGGCCAACGAACGATCAACCGACGATCCACAAACCGTTCTTTTTCGACCAACCTTCCCTCTCATGGAATTGCTTGACATCGGCATCCTTGTCGCTAAAATCCTTGTTGTTCTCCTCCGTCTTTCTGATCGGCGCGGCCTACGTGGTGCTGTACGAACGGAAGCTATCGGCGTCAGTTAGAAACGCGTTAGCCTAACCGTGTGGGGTGGCGCGAGTCCCTGCAATCGTTCGCCGACGTGCTGAAGTTGGTGAAGAAGGAGAACATCGTCCCGAAGCAAGCGCACCGGGGTTCCATTTTTTGGCCCGATCATCACCATCACCGTTGCCATCGCGCTCTGGTGCGTGATCCCCCTTGCAGGTGATTTTACCATTGCCGGCAAAGTGATTGATCCCACCATCGCTCCCGGCCTGAATGTTGGCATTCTTCTGCTGCTGGCCTTGTCCTCGCTTGGGGTCTATGGAATCACCATTGCGGGGTGGTCGTCGAACAACAAGTACTCGCTGCTGGGGGCTTGCGGTGCTCGGCTCAGATGATCAGCTACGAACTTTCTATGGGGCTTTCGCTGATTGGAATGATGCTGGTGATGGGGTCGCTAAATATCAGCGACATCGTGATTCAGCAGTCTGGCTATTGGTTCGGATTCCTTCCCAAATGGAACATCTTCGTGCAGCCGATTGGATTCCTGATCTTCCACGGTTGCCGCCTTCGCCGAAACCAACCGCGCACCGTTTGACTTGGCGAGGCCGAGCCAGAACTGGTTGGCGGCTTCCACACGGAATACTCTGGGCTGCGGTTCGGATTGTTCTTCCTGGGGGAGTACGGCAACGTCATCCTGATGTCGGCATTGATGACCACGATCTTCTTTGGCGGCTACAACGCGCCGTGGCTGCAGGACCTTGCCTTCTTCCAGCAAAACGAAGGGCTGCGGGCGTTGCTCCAGTTCGGCGCGTTCTCCTTTAAGACCTTCATGCTGGTAACGGTCTTCATCTGGGTTCGTTAGTGTCCCCGCTTCCGCTACGACCAGCTGATGAATCTTGGCTGGAAAGTGATGTTCCCGATAGCACTGCTGAACGTTGTTGCCACCGCAGTGGTGTCCAAGCAATGAAGTCGTAATCAACCCCAACACCGCCGCCCACGCCGCCAATGCCGGCAAGGGTTGCCACGCGGATCCCAAGAATCGAACTAACTCACAGAAACAGATACCATGCCAACGAAAAGCGTCCAGGCAAAAAAGGTCAAGGATTTGAGCTTTTGGGAGAAACTTTACCTCCCGGAAATCGCTCGCGGCTTGACGCTGACCTTCAAGCAAGTGTTCACGCCGAAGTTCACCCGGGAGTATCCCGAAGAACGCTTCACCCCCGCCGGAAGCTACCGCGGCCGCCCGGTGCTGGTGGAAGAAGAAAATGGCGAACGGTGCGTTGCTTGCGGGCTATGCTCGCGGGTTTGCCCGGCAATTGCCATCGGTGCTTGGGCCGGCGAGACCACCGCGAGAAGGAGCGGTATCCCACCAAGTTCGGGATCAACATGCTCCGCTGCATCATCTGCGGCTACTGCGAGGAAGTCTGCCCAGAGGAAGCCATCGTGATGTCCAAAGATTACGAGCTGGTATTCACCAACGTTGAGGATGCCATCTTCGGGAAGAGATAGGTTGCTGATGCCGGTGTCGCAACTTCAGGGCGGCAGAGTTCCTGCGGCAGTATCGCTAACGCCGGTGGCGGGGCGTGTGTTCCGGCATTCCAGCAGAAGCAACACCCCGGCAAGAAAAAGAACACAACAAAGAACCCCGATGCGTCGGGGTTCTTTGTTTGGATTGCCCAGGGCTTCCCCCCCCACCCTGTTCTTTCGTCACTCAATTTCCATCAGCTTCCCCATTTCTGAACAATGAACGTTTTGGTGCTGAACGCCGGTTCGTCATCGCTGAAGTTCCAGGTGATTGATACCGACCCAGAAAAAATGGCGACCGACAGCGACCACCGCATCGCCAAAGGGATATCGAGCGGATCGGCTCGCAGGGGTTGCTTCGGTTCGAGAACGGAGCGAAACGCGTGACCCGCAGCGCGCAACCGGTGCGGGATACCGCGCCGCCATTGATATCGCCGTGCGGTGGCTGGTAAGCGACGATGCCGACATCCCACAGGTCAACTCCCTTGCCGACATCCCGCCGTGGAAGTACCGGGTGGTGCATGGCGGCGAAAACTTCACCGCATCCACGCTGATCTCGCCGGAGGTGATTGACGGCATTGAGGAATGCATTGACCTTGCCCCGCTGCGCACCCGACAACCTTCGGGGGATTGCGGCGTCACGGAGATTTTTTGGGGCTGGGATTCCGCAATCGGCGGTGTTCGACACGGCGTTCCATCACTCCATGCCGGAGGAATCGTTCCTGTATGCCATTCCCTACCAGTTCTACCGCCGCCACCGCGTGCGCCGGTACGGGTTCCATGGATATCGCACCGCTACGTTGCCTATCGCTACCGGAAGCTGCAACTGCCAAAGGAGCAGATCAACATCATCACGCTCCATTTGGGAAATGGATGTTCGGCAGCGGCAATCCACGGCGGACGCTCGGTTGATGCCGATGGGATTAACCCCGCTGGAAGGCTTGGTGATGGGAACCCGCAGCGGCGACGTGGTCGGCGGTGATTGAATATTTGATGGAGAAAGAAGGCTTCACCATCGCCCAAATGGACACGCTGCTCAACAAGCAATCAGGGCTGCTGGGAATCAGCGGCTTGACGAACGACATGCGCGACCTTTTGGCCGAGGAGCAGAGAACAACGACCGCCGCGCCCACCTTGCCGTGCAGATCTTTCGTCCACCGAATCCGGAAGTATATTGGCGCATATTTGGCGGAGATGAATGGCGCAGATGCAATCGTTTTTACCGGCGGGATTGGTGAGAACTCCGCAACCATCCGCCAGCGGGTTTGCCAGCAGATGGAATGGTTCGGGCTGCATCTGGACCAGGGAACGGAACAACAGCACAGGGAAGCGGAACCGAGGCACGCATCAGCGCCGCGAACTCACGGATTCACGCCTACGTTATCCCGACCGACGAAGAATTGCTGATTGCCCGCGACACGGTCGGCTTGTGCGGGGATTGAAGTCCAAGCTGGTAGCCAACAACGTCACACTCCACTGATTTATCGAACATCCATGATCGTTGCTTATTCCCCGCAGTTCGCGCTCGTGGTTGTTGCCGCCTTGCAGCAGCAAGGCTGGACGCTGCGGCCAACCACCGAACCCGAGGAGATGCTGCTTGCCGACACCGCCGACGTTGTGATAACCTCACCGTTGGAATATGCAAGCTCGCCTTGTATGGATTACGCGCTGGTTCCGCAGTTCGGGATAATGACCGGAGGGTTTGCGGGGATGCTGAAGCTGATATTCAACCAAGGATTGACCAGCATCAACACCATTGCGGTGAAACAGCCGCACGGGTTTGCGGCATTGGTGGCGCGGATTGTTCTGCTGGAAAGCATGACATCGCCCCACGGCTTATCACCCTTCCTGCCGATGCCAGCGTTCCGCAAATGCTTGCCGCCGCCGATGCCGCACTGCTTGCCGGCGACGACGCAGTGTTTGATGGAAGCGGCATCCGCGCAATGTTTGACCTTTCCGACGAGTGGGAGGATATGGCCGAGGCATTCCTCCCTACCTTGTTGCTGGGGACGAGTTGGGAAACTGAGCGATGCCCAGCTTCAGGAGTTTGCTGCGGCGGCGGAGCAAGCCAGGGCTGGCCATTCCCGATGCCGCAGCACAAAGCGAACACAACATTGGCCGGGCGTTTCCACGAGCGGTATCTGCGTGGGGACGTTCGGTACGGCTTGCGCCAGGGAGGATCTTCCCGCCCTGAACACACTCTACCGCTACCTGTTCTACCACGGCATCTCTAGGATATGCCCGCGCTGAAATACCTCCCCGATGGCCAGCCAGCCGGCTCGCCCCCAACCCCGCCGCCAGCCGAACCAACCAACGGAACCGATCAACCAACCAACTAACACTCAACCAGATTCACAGCTATGCCCACACTGATTTTACTGCGCCACGGCCAATCGCAATGGAACTTGGAGAATCGTTTCACCGGATGGGTGGATATTGACCTTAGCGATGCCGGGCGCGAGGAAGCACGCCAAGCCGGGGAGAAACTTCGCGGGATGACGATTGACCGGGTATATACCTCGCGGCTGATGCGGGCAATCAACACGGCCACCATCGCGCTGGAAGCCGCCGGAATGCAGAGCCTTCAGCTCACCCAGGACCAAGCCTTGAACGAACGCCACTACGGCGATTTACAAGGGCTGAACAAAGCGGAAACCGCCGCCAAATATGGCGATGAGCAAGTGCACATCTGGCGGCGCAGCTTCAACATCCCCCCCCCAGGCGCGGAAGCCGAGAGCTTGGAGCTTTGCATGAAACGGGTGATGCCCTACTACCAAGCCCACATCGTTCCCGACCTGCTGAATGGCCTGAACGTTCTTGTTGTTGCCCACGGGAACTCCCTCCGTTCGCTGATCTACACGCTGGACAACCACACGAACGAATCTATCCTGGAGCTGAACATCCCAACCGGAGTGCCGATTGCCTACCAGATGGAAATTGAGGGAGACGGAACCCTTGCGGTAGTGGGAAAACGGGAGTTGTAGCCTGCCAATCCCGACGGAGGTTGGGGCGGCTACCCTTTTATCAATCCCGACGGAGGTTGGGGCGGCCCCATCCAAAAATTCCCGAAACGTTCCCCTCCAACGGAGGGGTGCCCGACAGGGCGGGGTGGGTTCGGGGGCACCACCGAACGGGTGGCGGTTTTCCGCTCGTCACCGAGGCTTGCTGATCCTGAGATTCGGGAATGGACGTTTGGTTCGCGTGTGTCCCCAACCCACCCCCCCGCCCCCTCCCAAGAGGGGGGCGCGCACCGAGGTAACGCACTCACCCTGCCCCCGGAAATGTCAACAGCCGGTCGCGGTAGTATTCGTATTGCTTCTGGCGGGCGGCGATCTCTGCTGGCAAGCCGATGCAAAGGTCATTCACCAACGCGTCGAATTTGTCCAGGATGGTGACGATCTCTTCTTGAACTTCTAAAGAAGGAATCGGGATGCGGATCTTTGACAAACTCTCCCCAGAAATCCGACGCACTTTGGTCCCAGTGATGTGTGGCTTCTTTTGCGACTGGAAAAGCTCTGTTTGAAAAAAATAGGATACATACTTAGGGTTGATTGTGTGCCGGAAAATGTACGCATCTGTGCTCACGGCCACAGCCTCATCACCCAGCCAAGCAACCGCTTTGGCCACAGCTTTGTCGTCCTCGCTTGTCGTCGCAATCACGAGATCACCAGCCTGAGCCTTTCGCAATCGTGCGGCAAATTCTGGGTTGATAAACGATATCACTTCCTTCGCCCACGTACCATAGTGCGTGTGAATTTGGCCGTAGTGAATACACCCTGAACCGGAATCAGTAAAGTCCGACTTTTGGATACCAGAACCGCGGATGAAGTTGCCAATCTCCCCCAACGTCCCCCACCTCACATCCTTACGCCCTCAAAACTGAGCAACTGGTCACGGTAATACTGATACTGCTTCCGCCGCGCCACAAGCTCCGCCTGCAGGTTCGCCTGAAGCTCACGCACAAGCTGGCTGAACGTATCCAACACCCGCACGATTTCCTGTTGGATGGGGAGCGGGGGGAGGGGGATGCGGAATGATTGAACCACAGACAAAACAATGTATGGCACTGAGCCTTCTTTTTGATGTTTTTCTGCCCACTCAGTAAAACCATTTGAGAGTATGAAATACAAGAACCTTGGAGAAATTTCCGAACTAAAACCTGTCAATACATACGTTCGTTGATAGGCATCAAATTTCCCACAGTAATGTTTGACATCTCCCAGATAACCATTCCCAGCAAGTAAAAGTGCTTCTGTATCCCACCTGTAGCTATCAATTCTTGAGACATCCTTGGAGCAAGTAAAAAATGGGTATGCTCCATTCGGTACAGCCTTATTCGCATTCAGCTTTCCTGTCTGAATTTGGCATATCTCCCCCAACTCCCGAAACTCCACCCCCCGCGGGCAAAGCTCGGCGACCATTTGTTCGATGTAGTTCATCGGTTTCTGGGTATGGGTTGACAGGTTTTCTCCGAATCCCCCCGAAGCGTCCCCCTCCAACGGAGGGGTGCCCGACAGGGCGGGGTGGGTTCGGGGGCACCACCGAACGGGTGGCGGTTTTCCGCTCGTCACCGAGGCTTGCTGATCCTGAGATTCGGGAATGGACGTTTGGTTCGCGGGTGTCCCCAACCCACCCCCCAGCCCCCTCCCAAGAGGGGGAGCCGCGCACGGGGCCAACGAATGGAGATCACGTTGCCCCCATCACGAGGCGCGTTGCAGGAGGATGGAGGTCATTGGGAGTTCCTCCACGGTGGTCATCTCCATCACCATGGAGACCGCGCCGTAGGTTCGCGCAAAAATCCGTTGCCGTCCGATGAACGTCATGTAATCCGAGGTCGGGAAATCGGGGAGGTGCTCCGGCTTCTCCTGTGGCAACCGCATCCGCAGCAAGCGGGGATACGCAATTTGCGCAAGCAACGGATGGAAAGGCTCCACCGCATCCTCATCCAACGTGCTGTTGAAGAAGGCTTTCGTCAGCCGCGCTGCGTACCAATACTGGGCCGTGTCCTGGGTTAAGGATAGATCAAGCAGCAGGTTCATCAAAACGATGTTGCCGGAGCTGTCGGTCCTGACAATCAGCACTGCTTTATTGTGGTAGTTGGTGTCGGCAGGGCGGTATCCAACCACCCGCGACGTTGCCTCGGATCCCCCCATCCGCTCGATAGCATCGGCGGAGAACTCGGCCCGGACGAACCCAAAATCTTCAACAATCGGGCTTTCGTCAAGGCTGCTTACAGGCTCGGATAACCCAGCAACCGCACAAAGCGGAAGGCCAAGCAGCAACCCAATGCCGCCAAGCAGAATCAGAAGTTGATGTTTCATCTGGTGTTGTGTACTCATCTATTTGTGTGCATCAAGGACACGGTGAAGGTTAGAGAGTTCCGTTTCAAAACACAAAGACCGCCGAAAGATGGGGCAAGGGGAATCGCCGGTATCGGTTCCTTCGGTGGTGATCCCCAACATATCCCACCCCGGCATCAATGGCGTAGGTCTGGCCGAAATACCGCACCGTCCCGATAATCGGAACCACACCAAGCGTTTTCATGTAGGCCGCTTCCCCGGCAACTTTCCACCCACGGGCAAACTGGTAATCCCCGCCAACGGCCACTACCGGCGCGTCGCGATCGTACTCCTCAAAAAAATCGCCGCTGGGAAGCTGAATAAAGGTGTGATGCCGTTTGAAGACATACCCCAACGTTGCCGAGACCCGGCTGCTGTCGTCCCCGTAGCTGATTGCAGCGTAGGGGGCGTGGAAAAATATGCTGGACTCCAACTCCGGCGTGGCCTCCTTATCCAGCACGCTGCGCCCAACCTGGTAGCCGGCCGCAACGTTCAGTTTGTCGGCAACTTCCCAGCTTCCTTTTGCCCCAATGGAGTAGGCTCCAAAGGCATCGCCGCGGACCCCGCCCCAATCATCTGGCAGCGGCAACGCGCCGCCGGCAAGCAGCATGAAGTTATCGCTAAAAGAATAGCCGCCGACCAAGCCAAGAAGGTCGTAGCTGCCAAGAAAGAATTTCCCTTTTTTGGGGATGATGGCGTTCGGCACCGCAACCGAACGGAAGGTGGTGGGGTCCTGCAACGGCGGGTCGGGAAGCCAATCTTTCACTTCGTCGGGGATGCGATTCGGCTCCATCACACGCACCACTCCGGTGTCGGCAACGGGATATGTTCCCCAACCGCCGCTGGGGAACGGGCGGCGAATCCACGTGATCACCGGAAACTGATACAGCCCCGGTTCGTCCGACTCGAAGCAGACTTCATACTTGAATTCCGACCCGCGCGGGATGTTCAGCGGAAGCCGCGTTGGGAGCTTGATGCGGACGTTGCGGAGGGGGGTCGTCACCGAATCGAGCGTCACCGATCCGCCAATTCCAACGATTCCATTCAAGGAGATTCGGAACAGCTGGCAGCCGGTCTTCCCCATCTCAATTCTTCCGAACCGGATGGTATCCAGATTCCACGTGGTGTTCAGCCGCATCGGGAAGGCCGCCACATTCCCACGGCAATCCGGACGTTCAGGTTCACGGTCACCGTTTCGCTGGCCGTGTTGACCAGCACCTTCAGCCGGACTTCGTTCTGGCAGGAGTACATCCCCCCTTCCAACTCCACGTTCGGCGTGATGACCGAGGTGATTTCCTGAATTCGCCCGGGGCGGTGATGGTCAGCTCATTCCATCCGAGGATAGAGTTCCGGGGGGTGACGGTGATGCCGCCGGTTTGCGCCGGCAGCAACGCCACGCTGGCAAAAAGAGCGATGAAGCAGACGATGAAGCAGAGAAGTCGAGCCATACGGTTAAAGTGGATTCATGCAACCGACCGTGGCAAACTACGTCGGTGCGGGGCGTTCGGCAAGCCAATCGGGCGGGGGTGTTACAGAGCTACATATCCTCCGTCCTCACGCTGGTTGCCACTCCGGCAATCGTTTCCCAAGAAAAAAGATTCAACACGCAGCGGCCCGATCAGTTGCCAAACCAACGGGTGAGTTTAACTGGCTTGCCGCGGCCAAGCGCAATCACGCAGTTCAACAACGCTTTCAAAAAAATCGCCATGACCTTTATCCACACCACGCACAGCCGGGCCGCCGCCACGTTGGCTCGCATACTGGCTGCACGGGCTTGCCCTCTGCTTTTTCTTTTGCCACCCTTCCAGCGTTCGCCCAAGATGAATCCGGCAGCACATCGGTGGATAGTGGGCGCGGGCCTCCAATCCGTTAGATATGGATGTTCGGGTTCGGACGAACAGTTCGTTCGAGGTTGCCGCCCCCGCGCCACCTTCGCTGAAGACCGTGAGCGGAAGCGGCTTGGGGGAAGCATTGCGGGGTTCGCCTCGCCACGGATGATGTCCGGCGCGTTGGGGGCAACCATTGGCGGCGCAAAGGACATCGGCTACGCTCGGCGGCTGATTGAGCAAGGGCACGTCCCCAACTTCATTGACTTCTCCCCCGAAGGGCTGTACAGCGAACACGACATCCCAACTCCATCGGGGGAATGCAACGCCAAACTCTGCTTATCGCTTGGCTACGGCTTTGCCCCCGCCGCCGACGACCGCACCAACGCGCTGTTCCTCCATTTGGGGAATGAACTCCAACATCAAGGCCGAGGAGTTCCGCCGCCAGAACTTGCAGCTGGCGGTGGTGATTGACCGAAGCGGCTCGATGGAGGGGGAAAGCATGGAATCGGTGAAGAAGGCATTGCACAAGCTGGTGGAACAGTTGACCGCCAACGACGAGCTTGCCATCATCCAATTCGACGATGCACCAAGGTGATCCTTCCGGCAACCCGGGTTGGGGACAAAGCCGCCGTGCAGAAGCTGATTGATGGAATCACCCCCGACGGCGGAACCAACATCGAGACAGGATTGCAGCTTGGGTTCGCGGAGCTTTCGCGGCTTCCCGCACGCGACGGCGCATCGAAGCGGCTGTTCCTGTTTACCGACGCGATGCCGAACGCGCGGAACCGATTCCGCCAGCTTCCGCACGCTTACCCAGCGGTATGCCACCGAAGGGATTGGCCTAACAGCCTTTGGCGTTGGCGTTGATTTTGGCCACACGCTGATCTATCACATCTCACAGCTTCGCGGCGGAAATTTCTTCTATCTGGAAACCCCGGAAAAGATTGCGAAGGTGTTCGATACGGAGTTTGATTACTTGGTAACGCCGCTGGTCTACGACCTGAACGTCACCATCAAAACGCCGGCCGGGCTGAAACTGAAAGCCGTCTACGGCCTGCCAACCTGGAAGCCTGGCGACCGCGACGCAATGCTTCATGTCCCGACGGTGTTCCTTTCCTCCAACCGTGGCGCGATTGTGCTCCGGTACGAGCGGGAAGACAACGGAACCCTCAGCTTCAACAATGGCGACCTGCTTGCCACAGGGACCTTAAGCTTTACCGACGTTGGCGGGGAGAAGCACCGCGAGGAGCAGGAAGTTCGCCACAACGGCCAGGCGAAATTGGAGCCTGGGGCGCAGTACTTCACCCACGACGGAATCAAGCTGGCAACGGCACTGACGAACATCTACTTTGGCCTGCGCGACGGCTGCACGTTGTTCGCCGAAGGGAAGCGGGATCAGGCGCTCCAGGCGGTCAACCGCGCCAAAACGCTGGCCTCGCTGCAGAACGTGCAGCTGATGGATGCAGGGCTAACAACGGAGATCAAGATGCTGGAGAAGCTGGCGGACAACATCGCCAAGAAGGATGCGGAAGTTCACCAGAACCGAAGCAACGAAAAACAGGCCCCGCGCCAACGGTAAGCCTGTTGGATAACGTTCACTGCGGGGCGCGGAAGGCCCCCGCGTTCCGCAGATGAGCGCGGCCCGGCAACGCCCGGCCCAGCACCCAGCGGGATGAATCACCCCTTCCAAAAATATTTTTTCGGCGTGCGACATTCCACCGGCTTGTGGAGTCTTGTTTAGCGTAGAGGCCTACTCTGCTTATCAAGCCATCCGGCTGCTGCCAATTGTTCCATTGGCGGCAGCCGGTTTGGTATTTGTGCCGTTTCTATTTCGCGCCCGCTTTTTTCAGCAGAGCCACAATCTCCGTTGCGCCATTTTTTGTGGCGATGGAAAGGGCGGTGTCGTCAAACACGTTCTTCTTTTTCAGATTGGGTTTCTTTGCCAGCAGCAGCTTCACGCATTCCAAGCATTGTGTTTGCGCCGCGAACATCAGGGGCGTGAACCCGTCGTTATCGCTATGGTTGGCATTGGCCCCGGCAGCAAGGAGCGTTGCCACAAGGTCGGGGTTGGCGCGGTAGCAGGCATAGAGGAGCGGCGTTTCCCCGGCAGTTGAGGCAGCGTTGACATCGGCCCGTTGTGCCAGAAGCATCGGAACAACTTCAAACTGCTCCTGCAGCACGGCTTTGTGCAAGGCCGTTTCGCCGTCGTTGGCGCGTGCGTTTGGGTTTGCGCCAAATTCAATCAGCAGCCCCAGCATTGTGGTGTTCCCCTGGGCGGCTTGCATCATCACCGGGGTGATGCCAAGCGAGTCGGGGGCGGGGAGCGTTGCGCCAGCCGCGTGCAGCAGCCGGACGATCTCCAACTGGCCGTAATCAATCGCGTACCCCATCGCGCTTTTCCCCCCAGCGGAGACCGCCGCCGTTCCCGCCTTTGCCTGCAACAGCAGTTGCACCGCGCCGCTGTGCCCCTCGATTGCCGCGTGCATCAGCGGGGTGACGTTGTTGTTATCGGGGATGTCGGGGTTGGCTCCGTTTTCAAGAAGCAGTTGCACCGTTGCGTCCCTTCCCTCCCATGCCGCATGGGCAATGGCCGTTCGCCCCGAGGTATCGGTATCGTTCACCCGCCCGCCCCGGTTCAGCAGAAGTTTCACCACCGACGTTTGCCCCTCCCACGCCGCGTGCATCAGCGGGGTGACACCGTGGACATCCCGTTTGTTGACTAGGACCCCGTTCCAGCAGCAGCCCAACAACCTCCACATTTCCGGTCCAGCCCGCAGCCATCAGCGTGGTTTCGCCGAACTCGTTGGTGGTGTCAACGGGCGTTCCGCTATCCAACAGCTGGCGGACCCGTTCAAGGTTCCCCTGCTTGGCGGCATCGAACAGGGGGGCATTGGGGTCGTTGGCTTGCAGGTCGGGAATGGGGGCACTGTTGGTGGTGTCGGCGGCAATCGCATCCCCAAGCTCTGCCGAAGAGATCATCACCACTTTTTCGGGGGTGGCAACGTACAAGGTCCCTTTCAGCAATGCGGGCGTTCCCATTCCACCGTATCCGAATCCGGCTTCCTGCTCCCACAGTTTTGTTCCATCGGCCAAGCTGAAGGCCACGACGTTCCAGTTGAAGTCCACCAGATAGCCAACATCCTGGCAAAGCGCGGCGGGGGAAAGAAGCCTTTGAAGGCCATCCATTTGCCAACGCTTTGTCCCTTCCTCCGGGTCCAGCCCGAACACCGTTCCGGTGCTGGTGCTGGCCACCACAAGGCCATCGCTTGCGGAGATGTGGACGCTCCCTGGTCCAGTTTCCAGGAACTGCCAGACGCGCCCGCCGCTCAGGTTGTTCAGCATTGCCAGGCCGGTGGTTCCGGCGGCAAACACCTGCCATTTCCCCAGCACGATTTGCCCTCCCCAGCCATCGGTTTTCCATATCAGCGTGCCGGTGGTGGCATCAATGGCGTAGGTGGCGGGCTCGTCGGTCCCCACATAGACCACACCATCTTTCCAGGCTGGTGAGGTTGGTTTTCCGGCAAGCTGATATTTCCATTTCAGGGTTCCGGAGTTTCCGTTGGGATCAATGGCGTAGATGAATCCATCATCGCAACCGGCAACAACCAGCCCCTCCACCGCAAGCGGCGTTGTGGTGAACGCCGCGCCCCCCTTGAACTTCCATGCAAGCTGGTGGGAATCCAGAGTAAAGGCGTAGAGCGTGCCGTCGCTGCTGCCGGCGTACAAGGTTCCGGAATGAATGGCGGGCGCGCCGTTCACCGCGCCGTCGGCCTTGCCAACAACGCTCGCGGCCATATCTGCAAACGCCACGATCACTCCATTGTCGGTTGCCACGTACAAGGCACTGCTGTCAATAGCGGGCGCGGGAGAAATGCGGTCCGATTTCAGCTTCATGTACATCGAGGAGCCATCGGTAATCCGCACCGGCGGCCCCTGGAACAGATTGGCACGGCGTTCAACGGCAATCTGCTGCTGCGCCATGTTGAACGGCTGCGAAACCGCAACAGAGCATGGAGCCAGCAGCAGCGCAGCAAGAAGAAGGAAGGTCAGTTTCATTGAAGGGAGTTTGATTGGATTGCAGGCGCAAAAGTAGTTAGGATTTTTCTGTTGAAAGGAAATAGGTGCGCATCGCCCCCTTCCCTTTCACCTCCATCATCCCGCGTTCCAGCAAGGTCATTGAGGAAGCAACGGCTCCCCCGCGCCGAAGCTCTTCCGCAAACTCCTCGCTCACGTGGATTCTCCCCGCCTCCCCGTGGCTTTCCATTCGGCTGGCCGTGTTTACTGCGTCGCCCCACAGGTCGTATGCGAACTTCTTCTTCCCGATGATCCCTGCCACCACCTCACCGCTGTGCAAGCCAATCCGTACTTGCAGCCGGACTCCATCGCCAAGTCCATTGAAGCCTGCTACAACCTCCACTAACTCTATCGCCATTCGCGCCGCTGATTCTGCATGATCCTCGCGGCTCTCTGGCAACCCTGATACCGCCATGTACGCATCCCCAATCGTCTTGATCTTCTCCAACCCATACTTCTCCGCCAACTCATCGAACTGGCTGAATAACAGGTCCAACCCCGTCACTAACTCCCACGGCGTGACCCCTTGCGAGATCACCGTGAAGCCAACAATATCCGCAAACAGCACCGTCACCGACTCGAACGATTCGGCGATATGTTCCTCGCCCCGAACAACACGTTGGGCGATGGTTGGTGGAAGGATGTTGTGAAGGACTCGTTTGGTGGCTTCGGCATCGGCGCGTTCAGCAGCGGTACGTTTCTCCATCTCCGCAATCTGCCGTTGTTGCTCTACTTGGATGGCCTTCTTCTTGGCTTCCTCACTGTGGACTTCTTGGTAGAGTTCTTGGAATTTTTTGAAGTGGGTAAGTGCATCTTCGAAGCGGGATTCTTGCTCGTAGAGGGTGGCTAAATCTTTGTGGGCTATATAGAGGTGGTCTTTTGTTCCCAGCTCTTCGCAAAGGGTGATTGCCTGCTGCAGAAATTCTTCGGCTTTGGTGGAATTATAGCCGGCGAATGCTTGCTGTGAGTAGAGTGAGCCGATGCTTCCGGTGACAATAGCAGTACCAGCACGCTCGCCAAGCTCTTCATGCAACGCAAGTGCACGGCTGAGATACTCCAAGGCCTTCGAGTACTCCGAGAGGTTCTGGTACACAGTCCCGATGTTCCCGGTGACACTGGCAACACCGGAACGCTCACCAAGCTCTTCATGCAAGGCAAGCGCACGGGTGTAATACTCCAACGCTTTCGAGTACTCCGAAAGGGTCGCGTACACAGCCCCGATGTTGATGGTGACACGGGCAACACTCAAACGATCGCTAAGCTCTTCACACAGGGCAAGCGCACGAGTGTAATACTCCAACGCTTTCGAGTACTCCGAGAGGCTTCGATACACAATTCCGATGTTTCCGGTGACACTGGCAACACCCAAACGATCGCCAAGCTCTTCACACAGGGCAAGCGCACGGGTGTAATACTCCAATGCTTTCGAGTACTCCGAAAGTTTCGCGTACACAGCCCCAATGTTCACGGTGATACGGGCAACACCGGAACGCTCACCAAGCTCTTCATGCATGGCAAGCGCGTGCATGTAAGACTCCAACGCCTTTGGATACTGCGAGAGGCTGATGTATACAACCCCAATGTTCCCGGTGACACGGGCAATACCGGAACGTTCCCCAAGCTCTTCATGCAACGCAAGCGCATGGCTGAAACACTCCAACGCCTTCGGGTACTCCGAAAGGTTCTGGTACACAGTCCCGATGTTCCCCATGACACGGGCAACACCGGAACGCTCACCAAGCTCTTCATGCACGACAAGCGCACGGGTGTAATACTCCAACGCTTTCGAGTACTCCGAAAGGTAGGTGTACACATTCCCGATGTTACTGACGACACGGGCAACGCTAGCACGCCCCCCAAGCTCTTCATGCAACTGCAATGCCTCCTCAAACAGCAATAATGCCGTGGAGTACTCCCCTCTTTGAGCATGAATGATACCTTGCAGCTGCAACGCATCTGCCTCGGCAGCAACATCACCTGCTTCTTTGGCTGCGGCATGGGCTTCCGCCGCGGCGGCAAGACTTTCAGCATACTGGCTTTGCTGCACTAATTCTCTAGCAAGATGGTTCAGCGCACCGGCGCGTTCGGCTTTGGTGGTTGCTGCGGCCACGGCGGCACGGAGGGCGGTGAGGGTTTCGTCTGGATTCATGGAATTATTTGATTGAGAAAATAGGTCCGAAGCGTTCCTTTCCCTTTGATGGTTAGTTCGCCACGTTCTTCCAAGGTGATCGGGAGTTCGCCGGTGCTGATTGCCGAAGAAAGTGCGGCGGCGAACTCCTCACTCACGTGGATTCTCCCCGCCTCCCCGTGGCTTTCCATTCGGCTGGCGGTGTTTACTGCGTCGCCCCACAGGTCGTATGCGAACTTCTTCTTTCCGATGATTCCTGCCACCACTTCTCCGCTGTGCAAGCCGATCCGTACTTGCAGCCGAACTCCATCGCCAAGTCCATTGAAGCCTGCTACAACCTCCACCAACTCCATTGCCATTCGCGCCGCTGATTCTGCGTGGTCCTCGCGGCTCTCTGGCAATCCTGACACCGCCATGTACGCATCGCCAATCGTCTTGATCTTCTCCAACCCATACTTCTCCGCCAACTCATCGAACTGGCTGAATAACAGATCCAAACCTGCAACCAACTCCCGTGGGTGATCCCTTGCGAGAGCACCGTGAATCCAACAATATCCGCGAACAACACCGTCACCGACTCGAACGATTCGGCGATATGTTCCTCGCCCCGAACAACACGTTGGGCGATGGTTGGTGGAAGGATGTTGTGAAGGACTCGTTTGGTGGCTTCGGCATCGGCGCGTTCAGCAGCGGTACGTTTCTCCATCTCCGCAATCTGCCGTTGTTGCTCTACTTGGATGGCCTTCTTCTTCGCTTCCTCACTCTGGACTTCTTGATAGATCTCTTGGAATTTCTTGAAGTGGGTGACGGCTTCCTCGAAACGGTCTTCTTGTTCGTAGAGATTGGCTAAGGATTTGTGGGCTGAGTAGAGTTGACTTTTTGTTCCCAACTCTTCGTTGAGAGCGATTGCTTGCTGCAGAAGCTCTTCGGCTTTGGTGGGGTTGTACTCGGCGAATCCTTTTTGGGCGTAGAGTGAGCCGATGTTCCCCGTGACACCGGCAACACCGGAACGATCACCAAGCTCTTCATGCAGGGTAAGAGCACGAATGCCATACTCCAACGCCTTCGGGTACTCCGAAAGGTTCCAGTACACACCCCCGATGTTCCCAGTGACACGGGCAACACTGGAACGATCACCAAGCTCTTCATGCAGGGCAAGCACACGGCTGAGATACTCCAACGACTTTGGATACTCCGAGAGGCTCCTGTACACATTCCCGATGTTCCCGGTGACAGTGGCAACACCGGAACGATCACCAAGCTCTTCAAATAGAGCAAGCGCACGGCTGAAATACTCCAACGCTTTCGAGTACTCCGAGAGGGATTCGTACACAGTCCCGATGTTGTTGGTGCCACGGGCAATGCCGGAACGCTCACCAAGCTCTTCATGCACAGCAAGCGCACGGGTGCCATACTCCAACGCTTTCGGGTACTCCGAAAGGTTCGCGTACACAACCCCGATGTTCATCGTGACAATGGCAACGCCGGAACGCTCGCCAAGCTCTTCATGCAACGCAAGAGCACGGGTGTAATACTCCAACGCTTTCGGATAATCCGAGAGGTTCCAGCACACACTCCCGATGTTGCTGGTGGCACGGGCAATGTTGGCACGATTACCAAGCCCTTCATACAGTTCCAGCGATTGTTCCAACACCAACAACGCTGTGCGGTAATCACCCTTGCGATAATGAACGCCCCCTTGCAGCCGCAACGCCTCCGCCTCGGCAGCTCCATGCCCCGATTCTTTGGCAAGGATTTGAGCTTCTTCGGCGGCAGCAAGACTTTCAGCGTAATGGCCTTGCCGTTCCAACTCCTCGGCAAGCTGATTTAACGCACCGGCGCGTTCGGCTTCGGTGGCCGCTGCGGCTACGGCAGCGCGGAGGGTTGTGAGGGTTTCGTCTGAGTTCATGGAATTACTTGATTGAGAAAATAGGTCCGAAGGGTTCCTTTCCCTTTGATGTTCAGCTCGCCACGTTCTTCTAATGTGATGGGGAGTTCGCCCCCGCGCCGCCGAAGCTCTTCCGCAAACTCCTCACTCACGTGAATCTTTCCCGCCTCCCCGTGGCTTTCCATTCGGCTGGCGGTGTTTACTGCGTCGCCCCACAGGTCGTACGCGAACTTCTTCTTTCCGATGATTCCTGCCACCACCTCACCGCTGTGTAAGCCAATTCGTACTTGCAGCCGTACTCCATCGCCAAGCCCATCAAATCCCGCAACCACCTCCACCAACTCTATCGCCATTCGGGCTGCTGATTCTGCGTGGTCCTCCCGACTTTCCGGCAATCCCGACACTGCCATGTACGCATCGCCAATCGTCTTGATCTTCTCCAACCCATACTTCTCCGCCAACTCATCGAACTGGCTGAACAGCACGTCCAACCCCGTCACCAACTCCTGTGGCGTGATCCGTTGCGAGAGCACCGTGAAGCCAACAATGTCCGCGAACAACACCGTCACCGACTCGAACGATTCGGCGATATGTTCCTCGCCCCGAACAACACGTTGGGCGATGGTTGGAGGGAGAATGTTGTGAAGAACCCGCTTGGTGGCTTCGGCATCGGCGCGTTCAGCAGCGGTACGTTTCTCCATCTCCGCAATCTGCCGTTGTTGCTCTACTTGGATGGCCTTCTTCTTGGCTTCCTCACTCTGAACTTCCTCTTTCACTTCGTGGAATTTCTTGAAGTAGGTGAGTGCTTCCTCAAAGCGGGATTCTTGCTCGTAGAGCTTGGCTAAAAACTTATGGGCTACATAGAGCTTCTGCTTTGTTCCCAACTCTTCGTTGAGAGTAATTGCTTGGCAGAGAAGCTCTTCGGCTTTGGTGGGATTGTACTCGGCGAACGCTTGTTGTGAGTAGAGTAAGCCGATGTTTCCGGTGATGTTGGCAACACCGGAATGCTCACCAAGCTCTTCATGCATGGTAAGCGCACGGCGATAATACTCCAACGCCTTCGGGTACTCCGATAGAAAGGTGTACACAGTTCCGATGTTCCCGGTAACATTAGCAACACCGGAACGTTCGCCAAGCTCTTCATACAACGCAAGCGTACGGCTGAAATACTCCAACGCCTTCGTGTACTCCGAGAGGGAGCCATACACAGTTCCAATGTCCCCGGTGACACGAGCAACACCAGAACGATTGCCAAGCTCTTCCTGCAACGCAAGCGCACGAGCGTAATACTCTAACGCCTTTGGGTACTCCGAGAGGGCAGCGTATACAAACCCGATGTTCCCGGTAACACGAGCAACACCGGAACGCTCCCCAAGTTCTTCATGTAGGGCAAGCCCACGACTGAGATACTCCAACGCCTTCGCGTACTCCGAAAGGTGCAAGTACACATTCCCGATGTTCCCGGTGACATTGGCAACACCAGAACAATTCCCAAGTTCTTCATGCAACGCAAGCGCATGGATGAAATGCTCCAACGCCTTCGGATAATCCGACAGAGACTGGTACACAAGCCCGATGTTCCCAGTGACATTGGCAACACCAGAACGCTCCCCAAGCTCTTCATGCAACGCAAGCGCACCATTGTAATGCTCCAACGCCTTCGCGTACTCCGACAGAGAGAGATACACATTCCCGATGCCTACAGCAGTCTTGGCAACACCGGAACGCTCGCCAAGTTCTTCCTGCAACGCAAGCCCACGACTGAGATACTCCAACGCCTTCGCGTGCTCCGAAAGGTTCTGGTACACAAGCCCGATGTTGTTGATAGCACGGGCAACACCAGAACGATTCTCAAGCTCTTCGCACAGCTTCAACGATTGCTCCAGCAACGGCAACGCCGTGCTGTATGCCCCTCTTTGAGCATGGACGACTCCTTGCAACCGCAATGCACCTGCTTCGGTAGTGCCATCACCCACTTCTTTGGCAAGGCTTTGGGCTTCTTCGGCAGCAGCAAGGCTTTCGGCGTATTCTCCTTGCCGATCTAATGCTTCGGCAAGCTGATTCAACGCATTGGCGTGCTCGGCGGGTGTGGTGGCCGCAGCAACAGCGGCGCGCAGGGTTGTGAGGGTTTCGTCTGAGTTCGCGGAATTACTTGATTGAGAAAATAGATCTGAAGGGTTCCTTTCCCTTTGATGGTTAGTTCGCCACGTTCTTCCAGCGTGATGGAGAGTCCTCCGGTGCTGATTGCCGAAGAAAGAGCGGCGGCGAACTCCTCACTCACGTGGATTCTCCCCGCCTCCCCGTGGCTCTCCATTCGGCTCGCGGTGTTTACTGCGTCGCCCCACAGGTCGTATGCAAACTTCTTCTTCCCGATGATTCCTGCCACCACTTCTCCGCTGTGCAAGCCGATCCGTACTTGCAGCCGAACTCCATCGCCAAGTCCATTGAAGCCTGCTACAACCTCCACCAACTCCATTGCCATTCGCGCCGCTGATTCTGCGTGGTCCTCGCGGCTCTCTGGCAATCCTGACACCGCCATGTACGCATCCCCAATCGTCTTGATCTTCTCCAACCCATACTTCTCCGCCAACTCATCGAACTGGCTGAACAACAGATCCAACCCCGTCACCAACTCCTGTGGCGTGATCCGTTGCGAGAGCACCGTAAACCCAACAATATCCGCAAACAGCACCGTCACCGACTCGAACGATTCGGCGATGTGTTCCTCACCACGAACAACACGTTGGGCGATGGTTGGTGGAAGGATGTTGTGGAGGACTCGCTTGGTGGCCTCGGCATCGGCACGCTCGGCAGCCGTGCGTTTTTCCATCTCAGCAATCTGCCGTTGCTGTTCTACTTGGATTGCCTTCTTCTTCGCTTCCTCACTCTGGACTTCCTCTTTCACTTCGCGGACTCTTTCTGAAGTGGTGAGTGCTTCTTCGAAGCGGTTTTCTTGTTCGTAGAGATCGGCTAAGGATTTGTGGGCTGCATAGGGATTCTGATTGATTCCAAGCTCTTCGCCAAGGGTGATTGCCTGCTGGAGAAGCTCTTCAGCTTTGATGGGGTTGTAGTCGGCAAATGTTTTTTGGGAGTAGAGTGATCCGATGTTCCCGGTGGCAAGGGCAACGCCGGAACGATCACCAAGCTCTTCATACAAGGCAAGCGCACGGAGGTAATGCTCCAATGATTTTGAATACTCCGAAAGGCTCGCGTACACATTCCCGATGCTCACGGTGACAGCGGCAGCACTGAAACGATCACCAAGCTCTTCAAGCATGGCAAGCCCATGACTGAGATGCTCCAACGCTTTCGGGTACTCCGACAGACGGTCGTACACAAGCCCGATGTTCCCAGTAATACGAGCAACACCGGAACGCTCGCCAAGCTCTTCAAATAGGGCAAACGCACGGGTGTAATACTCCAACGATTTCAAGTACTCCGAAAGGTTCATGTATACATTCCCAATGTTGTTGGTGACAGTGGCAACACCGGAACGATCACCAAGCTCTTCAAATAACGCAAGCGCACGGCTGTCATACTCCAACGCCTTCGGGTAATCCGAAAGGTTCCAGTACACAAGCCCGATGTTCCCGGTGGCACGGGCAACACCGGAACGATCCCCAAGTTCTTCATAGAGGAAAAGCGCACGACTGTAATACTCCAACGCTTTCGGGTACTCCGAGAGGCTCCGGTACACATTCCCGATGTTGTTGAGGGTGCGATCCGTGCCGGAACCATTGCCAAGATGTTCCCACAGATTCAACGACTCCTCCAGCAATGGCAACGCCGTGCTGTACTTACCCTTCTGCAAACACGCCACCCCTTGCAAGCGCAACGCATCCGCCTCGGCAGCTATATCCCCCGCTTGCTTGGCTGCGGCCTCGGCTTCCTCGGCGGCAGCAAAACTCTCGGCATATTCTCCTTGCCGCTCCAACTCCCTGGCAAGTTGGTTCAACGCACCGGTGCGTTCGGCGGGTGTAGCGGCTGCGGCTACGGCAGCACGCAAGTCGGTGAGGGTTGTTTCTGGATTCATGGAATGATTTGATTGAGAAAATAGGTCCGAAGCGTTCCTTTCCCTTTGATGTTCAGCTCGCCACGCTCTTCTAATGTGATCGGGAGTTCGCCGGTGTTCATTGCCGAAGAAAGGGCGACGGCGAACTCCTCGCTCACGTGAATCTTCCCCGCTTCTCCGTGGCTCTCCATCCGGCTGGCGGTGTTTACTGCGTCGCCGTAGATGTCGTAGGCCAGTTTGCCCGTCCCGATTACTCCGCCGGTGATGCTCCCTGTGTGCAGGCCGATTCGTATCTCGAACTCACTCCCATCTGGCAGATGCTCCGTGATGCTGGCTGGCAGTGCCACATCTTCCAGCATCTCCATTGCCATTCTTGCTATCCGCTCCGCGTGGTCCGCGCACTCAATTGGTGCGCCGCACGCCGCCATGTAGCCGTCGCCGATTGTCTTGATTCGCTCGCAGCCATGCTTCGCAGCAATGGCATCGAAATGCGCGAAGACGAAGTTCATGAACTCCAGCACTGCGCCCGCTGGCATCCGCGCAGTCATCGGGGTAAAGCCGACAACATCGGCGAAGAGGATGCTGGCGGAGTCGAAGCGGTCGGCAATCTGGCGCTCGCCGGAGATCATCCGGTTGGCAATGCTTGGCGGAAGAGTTTTGTGGAGAAGCTCCTCGGTGGCTTTTGCACGTGCACGTTCAGCAGCAGTGCGTTTTTCCATCTCAGCAATCTGCCGTTGTTGCTCTACTTGAATTGCCTCTT
>JADJXR010000003.1 GCA_016710285.1 Chlorobiota bacterium
GCGTTGCCGATTGCCCTGGCTGACGGGTTCCCAAATCGGGCGAGTTGTCTCCATCGATACTCAGTTTGCTAAGTACTTTGAAGGTGGATTGCGGGAAGATGAAGATTCGTTTTGCAGTGAATCGCCATGTTCTGAGGAGACAGAAGCCGCTTAAGGTCGGCCAGAAACAAGGGCCCGGGTGGTCTTACCACTTCGTTGGATGCGCCACCCTGATGGGGCGTGTTTGTTCCCGGCAGTATTGGTGATCCCCGTATGGTTTTGCACCCGTACCGGACCCATGAAGAACTACTCGTCTCGGGTTGCGCCGTTGCGCGGCCAAAGCATCTTCGGTCATAAACCGGATGAACGCTGGCTTTGCGTAAAATAACAGTTCGCGACCCAAGCGTGCGGCAGCTCCAGTCTTTGCCACCATTGCGGTCTGAGCGAAGAAGCTGGTGGAGTCCGTCGCAGCATGGGAGCCGCTTCCTCTCAACCATCGCGGCGGTCGTGGAGCCGCCACGGTTCAGTTCTTTCCGTCTTGGCCGTCATCGGATAGTTCCGTGCGACCGAAGGGGCTGTGCCCGTGTTAAACAGCCGTCTGAATGATCTCCCTGGACCAGTTCGCTGGAACAATCTCCCCACCTTGCCCCGAAAGGGCTTTCGTTGAAGTTACGACGAACATTCTACCGCTACTGGTCCGGGTGAGCCTTGCCAGACCTTATCGATTGCGTCCACGCTCTTGTCGTGTAGTGCGGTGAGATCCTCACCCAGGCACAGCGTTTGCAACCGCTCGTTGTAGTCGGCTTGCAGGCGATAGATGGGCGATGCTGCGCCCGATGTTTGGGACAATTGCGCTCTTCCTCTTCCTGCCACGTCAAGCATCTTTGCGAATTGTTTTTCCGATTGCTCCCCACCGCTTCGATAATAATAGCGGAACTTATCAAGCCGCCTTTGTGAAGGCGTCAGGTAGGTATGTGCCAGCCAAACTTCTCGATCAACGAAACTCTTGACCGCTTCGTCAAGGAGTCGCCTGCTACCACTCCAACGACAGCTCGAAGTTGACTCTTTTCCCATGGGTCTCACCAGAAAGTTGTTTGTTCCCTGCTGCTGGCAGGCGTGGTTATACGGCGCAGGACTCCACAAGGAACCCGTTGTCAGCCGTACAGCAGGGGCTGTGTTATTATCAGTTTCAGTTGTCTCTTCGTTTATTTGGTTCCGGCTCTCACTCCCAGTCTCGCATCAGCCTTCGCCGCTTCGTTGTGAGCAACTCCCTACAAATGTCTGCGTTGTGCTGCTCGATGTGGTAAGGCTAATCAGCTTTATCCTTCTGCGGTGGATAACCATACCCCTTCGCCTGCGGCTGCTTCTTCCTGCGATTTCACCGCGCTTGCACTCCAGCAATAGGTCGCTCGCCAGTGCCAGGTCGCTCGTTCTTGGAGTGGATAGGAACACGCTGCGCCTTGATGGTCTCCAACGTTGCCAACAGCCTTTGAGGCGGCTGCACAGTTCTGCGGTGTTGCTCGAGAGGTTGATGCCAGCAATAACCCGCTTGGTGATCTGCGAAAACTCGTCAACCAACGCCCAACCATACGCCACGGTAACTCTATCCCAGCGGTGGAAAAAGCCGGTGTCCCAGATAGAACAAAATTCACAACGCCCATTGGAACTGCCGAACAGTCGTTCAACGGCTCCGATGATCTCACGCTTCGGTGCTCTCCCGAGTAACGCGAAACTTCACTTCTGGCAGGTCACGCTCCCTGTTGCCCCTTGCCGTTGCTCACCCGCTTTAGTGATCCTTCCAGTGCCTCTTGGAACTGTTCGGGGTCATCCCTGCGATGAAGGCATCGGAAACCGAACGGATAGGCACGACCACGTTAGTGGCACGCCATTCCGCAGGGGTCGGGGTTAGTGATGCTTCTGCAATAACCCACGTCTTGATCTACGCCGCTGTTGTCCTCCGGTTGTAGCAGGGTGTGGAACCGTCCTGTGGAGTACCCGGGATTTCCCCGCCCGGATCATCCTCGTGTATCACGCCGCTGGTACTAATCAGCGGCGGCCATGTCGGGACGTGTTCGGCCCAGCGCCCACTTCATCCATGCGGACCCAACGTCAAGTGTCCAACGCTGCGAGTCATAAGCTCTTCCAGTGCGGCCTTCTCTTCGGGGATTCCTTTCCGGTAGGAGCGGATAACGGTGATGAATGTACACGTCGGAGGTAGCCCTTTGCGATAGCCGAACTCGGTTGCGCTGGTGAGTAATCGCCGTAAAAGGTCGCCGTTCCAGGACTGCCAAAGCTCAGGATATAGCCGCCAACGCGGCCATCACCCAACTGCCTTCACTTCCCCACAAATTGCGATAATGGTCTCCGGTGCTGTGTTCATGTTGAGCTGTTAGGCTTACCCCCGCCTGCGGGTTGGTTTGTGCTACGTCTGAAGCGTGTAGCGCTCCGTGGTTGGTTGATTACTCTATCCGCGTCCCATCTGCTTGGGTGAACATCCCTTCGTCATCTTCAACCTGCCCGTCTATCTTATGCGCTCCACGGACTCGCTTATCGCGACGAGTCGACCATGCACGTTTGAAGTCAGCCCTTACCATACCTCTTTTTGGCTAGCGTTTATCGTAACTACTGCGGTGGTCCGTGCAATCAAATCGGCTTTGCAATTCGGAGTGAGTCTCGAAGGCTTTGGATCGCTTTGGATACCTCTGCTTCCGGTCGGGTCTTTCATCTTGCCAAACAACTCCTGCATCTCGCGATGAATCGTGTCCACTGGATTTCCTTGATAAAGGGGAAGAACTTTGTCGGCAGCCCGCTCCACTTGCTTGTCAAAGTCCGAGGCGTAACTCATCCCAATCATGGTCAACCGTGTCGAACGCGTCACGCATAGACCAGTCCACTAAGGCAGCGCGGTCGTTCGCTGTTGACTTCTCCCCTTAACTCATCCGCTGCGTTGAACGGGTCTTTGCGCTCATCTTCATCAAGGGCAAAGGACCAGCGGGTACTCCCGGGGTTCCTTCTCAATGCACGAAGCTCGCGCTGGATGGTCCACTTCAATGGCGCGGCATACTCAGCACGTGCTCAACCTTACACCAACATAGCGCGGCACGAACAGGCTCCGATCTCGCTGTGTCTGCCAGTAGCATCCGCATGGTTGCGGGCGGTCATCGCGTTCTCCACATCTTTCGCTTGCTGGCGTGGGTTGATCTGTATCCCCTTGCTGTGCGCTTCCTGTTGCGCTGGTTGCACGTTTGGTGGTCCCGGGCGGTAGTTGGGTAGGGTCTGGAGCTTTCCGGGACTTGAGGGTGATTGCCTAGGCGGCAGAAGGTCGGGACGGGGGAGCAACATATCTGCGCGGTTCGGGCGACTCTTCTAGTCCCCGTTCCCATCGGAGATCATTAATCTCGTTGCCAGACTGTTATCGGGACAATTGGGCTTCATCCAACCGAACCTCTTCGGGGTTGTCCCACTCTATCGGCTCGTACCCGGCTGGTGACGTTTGGGGTCTGCCAGCACCGGAGAATCAGTTAGCGTGCCCACGCGCTTCGTTTCGCGTCAGGACCAATGGGCGCTGGAGTGTGTGCCACTGACCTGGCTGAAGCTCGCAGCTGGAGCGGCGGCATCGTAAGTTCCGGTTGGGGATACCCACGGCGGGGAGATCATTTACCACGCGTCGGTCCACGTTCTCCGCCATCTCTCGAGAGGTTGGGAAGGTTGCCCGTCGCATCAGCAATGACGGCGTTTGCGTTGGGTAAAGTAAAAGGGGAAGCCACGTTATCCGTCCTGATGTTCCTGCAAGAACTCTTGTACGAAGGTCTTGCGGTCAGCAGGTCGCACCTCTGACGCTGGGATTCGATGAACAGCGGCGGGGATGCTCCGTTGCGAGAGTGGTTGGTTGGGTGTTCACGGACATCGTGAACCCGTCAGTAACCGAAAGGGCTGCGGTGATGCGGCTGCGACCGCGACCATTGCCCTTCCATCGTCCCCGATTCGGAGTCATCTGACTTAAAACAAAGCTCTTCCGGTAGGGTAACATCGTCACGAATTGGTGTCCCAGACCTCATAACCGCCGTTGCTGGCTGCCCCCACGCGCCCAGGGATTACCGTCACCAACGTCGCGGGGATCGCAGATTGGTTGCGGTACGCGCTTCCTCTCTCGGCATCCAAGGAACGCGGCCACGCGATGCTTTGCCCGGTACTCGATATGCCTTCGGAATACGCTCTTCCCACGTCAACCACGGGATCAGTGGTTCACGGGTTCTCCATCAACAACGCCATCCAGTGATCGGCTGGAGCTTCTCTTTCTTCCCCCTTGCTCTCTTCACGCGGGTCGCGAACGCGCCTTCCTCCAACCCCGCACGGGCTTCGGCCCTTTGCTCAAAGTAAGTGTAACTCACTCCGGAGAAGCGGGTCGGAGTGAAGGTGCGAAGGGTAGCGGCTCCGTATCGGCTGGCGAACCAACGGCCTGCCATCATGGGAGAGCTTCGCCGCAACACTGCTGATGCGACCGCTCGCCAATCGCTGTAAGGTATGTTCGTGGGTTGCCATGTTTACACTTTCTGCATTGCCCGAACCAGTAGCGCAAGGGCTTCGGCGCGGTCGGGGCTTCGCCCGCCAATCGCTGCCTTTTACCTCGTCCTCCATGGCGATCTTGATCCTCGCACTGTCTCTCAAAGCGGTGCGCCTTTATCTCTTGATCGGCAGCTTATCCGGTGGGGTGCGATAGGGTCATCGCTGTAAGGGTCTAACGCTTCAAGCGCAGTACATTTCAGCCGCACGTTGTAGAACCCAAAGTTTCCTTGTTTGAATCCGCGCCCTGTTGCTGCTGCTGCGTTGGCTCCATAGACTCGATGTTCCCCGTCTTCAGGTGCATCGTATGCACTCCACCCACGCCAATCTGGTCAATGACAATCGGCACAAGACCGAGGTCGTCACTGGTTTCATACTCTCGCAGCACAAGGTTCGCAACATCGCTTCCCTTGGTCTGACTGCAGGACTGCGAGAGATCATCTATCCAACGACCGTACGCCTTCACCGATCACCGTGTTGTCTTCACCCCACGGGCAACGTCTATCCCCATCGCGCTCAATGGCCCGGGCATGCCACCGCTTGCCTTGCGTGCGCTTCCCATCGGAGATGCGAAAGCTGCAACCACTCGGACGGGACAACCTGCCATTCATCGTCACGCACCCCGGTGCATATCCCCGTAAAAACAGTTGGCTGCGAAGAGGCTCCGGCGTTGCTTGAAGGTTTGCCAGATAGGTCGCGTCTGCCATCAGGTACGGGTTATCTGTCAAGCGTGCTGGGATGAACGTCCGGCTTCGAAGTAACTGTCTCCCTTCCCCGTGGCGTGTCAACCTCAAACGGGCTGCCGCTTGGCACTTCCACCGTCTCACCGTTCACCACTGAGAACCATCGCAACTCGCCCGGGTTGGCGGGGTGTGGGTGCTCTTTGTCTATCCACGGTGCGAGGTACTCCAACACCCAGCTGCCTTCGGTTGTCGTTGGCGGGTTGAACGTGCTGATGACGCGGCAACGTTGCCCCGCACGGGCTGACCGGTTCCAACGGACGATGAACTCGTACTGCGTTCGGGTGAACTCTGTCACCTCATCAAAGACCTTCAAGTCGTGGGGTCGCCCCTTGTACTTGTTTTTGTCTTTTTCGTGTACGCAACTTCCGATCTCGATTTGCTGACCTGTGTCGAGCCGATAGATGCCGGTGTTCTCGTTGAGCTTCCCAGCGTCTTCGACAATCTCACGCAGCCGCTCAATGATGCTGCGAGCTTGTGGTACTCCCTGCGAAGGATAAGGAGCGGTGGTGGGCTGTCACCGCAGCACCTAACCCCAAGTCAGTTTTTCCGCCCCTGCGCTCCCCGTAAAACACTTCATCGGCAGCGGATGCAAGTGCCTGTTGTTGTGGGATGTTATTCGGGTGCGGCTCCCAGAGCGGCTTCCTGATTGCGCTGCTTGTGCCGCCTCGAGAAGTCGAATCCTCAACACGGGCGTTTGGTAGCACCTTTGGATCGCACGAGATTCAACATCGGATACAAAAATGGATGCGTTTTTCACCCGCTCGAATCGCTCTTTTTGTTATATTTGTATATGGCACATTTACCTCACAACCGGCGCACTTACGTGCGGAAATATCGAGACACCAACCGCGATTCCATCAATACCTATGTTCGGCAATGGCGCGCCGAGCGGAAGGCGTGGGCCGTCGCTCATCTTGGCGGCAAATGCGTGCAATGTGGCGCGGTAGATAACCTCCACTTCGATCATATTGACCCCGCAACAAAGACTTTCACATTTCCTCTGCTATCAACTCTGGGCTTGAAAAACTCATTCAGGAGTTGAAGAAATGTCAACTTCTTTGCGCTTCTTGTCATCGGCAAAAGACCATCAAAGAACTTTCATCAGCCAAGCACGGATCACCCCGGATGTACAACCGTTACAAATGTCGTTGCGAGTTATGTCGGGGCTGGAAACGCGACTACGACGCTACTCGCCGTCTCCGTCGCGGGAAGCGGCCTCAAGAAGCCTGATTCCCTTATCTGCCATGACACCGTGGAGCGTGGCAAGCTCGGCGGCTGGCTGCTTCCTGATGTAGTCTGGATCACCTGCGACCTCCGCTTGCACCTTGAGAGTTGTGAGAAGGGTTGCCAAATACCCGAGAGTAACTCACCAGAAGTCGTGTTGCTTTTTTAGTGCAACTTGATGCATCGATCCGCTGAATCTGCTGCTTCCATCGAGAGACAAGGGATCTATCGATCTTGTAGTCCGCAGCAACTTCGCTGACGGATTGCCCTGCTAAAAGGGCTGCCGCGACCGCCGCTCCTCTTGTTCGCTATGCGCTTTCCCTCTTGGCATTGCTGCTATTTCTTTTCTTCCGTCGGCCTGCATCCTTTGCAAACAGGCCAATGATGAACAGGGCTACACTGAGAACCCCGTTTGCGCTTCCGTCGGGACTTCAACGATCCCAAGCGCGTTCAGCACCGTTGCAAGGCCTGCAAATGATTGCCCCGCTGTTGTCTTCCAGTTTCCCATGCCGCTTCTCAATAGGTTGATTAGTTGAACGATTGTCCACGCTGCTTTGATCTTATCTAAGAACGACACCTTAACCTCCCAATCCCCAACAGGGTCGGACTCCATTGGGTCGGGTGGTCGTATCGGTGGGGATGCATCTGGAGCTGGCTCCATACCTGTCAGGGCTCGCGTGTCTCCACCGTCGTGATTATCGGCTCGCTCATGGCTCGGTTAGTTCAGGCTTGCGGGTCAGTATCTCCCCGCATTGGTTGCCGATGGCGCACCACGACTTGGTCTTGCACGGAGACGTTTAGGCTGCCTTGCCTCACTCTCACCGTCTCGGTGACAACGGCGCGGCAAAAGACCACGCCCGCAGGCTTTGCCAGTTCGTCTATTATCTCCAACGATAAGTCTCCGAGGGTGTAGAGAGCTTGCTCTATCGCCTTAGCAAACGGCGAAGGTTCAACGTGGATCACCATCCTTGCCATCCGAAAGCGATAGCCAAGAAGCGGTGTCTATGTGGGTGAAGCTCCGATAACATCCAAGCCCGCCCATGTGCTCCCCGAATATCTTTCCTGCTTTGAGGTCTCGTTGCACCTCTTGCGGTGTCTTGCCTCGCACCACAAAGTCCGCCGCCGTGCCAAGCATGTGCTGCGAGTGTTTCGCGCCACCAATGGAGCGGTTGTAGGTTGGGGTTCGGTATCCGCTGTTAATATGAACCGGCGCGTCGTAGTACTCCCGAATCTTGTCCAGAAGTTCCACCGTCTCTGAAGAGATCAGCACCGTATCCGACCCATCACGGCAAGCGAACTCGCTCACCTTGAAGTGCCGCCCCACGGGCTGATCCCCGTCAGTGGTAACGCTGTAACGCTTGACTGGCATACGTCCCCCGCTGGTTGTTGTGTATCCCTCACAATGATACGCAGGGGAGTGCGACGGTATCAAAACCGCCCGTTATCTCTCCATCGCCTTGCGCTGTTGGAAGTGCCTCTCGGCTGCGGATCGGTGAAGGTGAAACCCGTCGGCGATGCACTCCCCACGTCGGGTTCCTGTTCGTGATGTTGCGAGTGTCCCAGCGTGCTATCTGATACCCCAGCACCTCTGCGCCTGCAACCATCGCGCAAAGGATGTGGTTCTTCGATACTGCCAGCACTTCACCCCATCCCTCTCCTATCCAGACGATGGAGCCAACCCGATACGCGTCGGGGATTGGTGTCTTCGGGTTTTGTAGGTATGGCTTGCGGCGGCGTGGCATGGATGTAGTAACGTGGTCCATGTTGGTGTGCCTTAGGTGAGGACTACCATCCCACACCCCCAAGCCTTTCCCCTCCCTATCCCCTTCGCCACCGCTTCTTTGGCTCTCTCTTCATCGGTGATGACTACCACCCCACGGAAGTCAACAGCAAGCAGGCGTGCGCCGTTGCTCCCTTGCAGCCATTCCTCTTGCACCCTCTCCAAGCGGATCACCTCAAAGCCCGCACGCCGCAGCTGCTCCCCTGCCCATTGCTCTTGCGAGCGTGACCCCTTCAACCCGAACCGCTTCCCCGTCCGTGACTCGCACCTCGTTGGGTTGACACAAAACCGCAGCTTGTGAACGCCCCCACGCTCAACGATTGGCTCTTCAATCTCTGCCTTCTTGTGTAGGTATCCTTCGGCAAGCGTGGCATAGTCCCCAGCACTCTCGGAGCGCACAAGCACCGCACGCTCCACGTGGTCCACTCGGTAGGTGAGATGTTGCCCCCCGAATATGCGGCGCAGCGTCTGGTGCAGGCTGTACGGGTCTTGCAGGTCGTTCGTCGGGGCCTTGCGTGTGTCCAGCAGGTCTAAGTAGGTCAGCATGATGCAAGCTCCTTATTGATGAAGACGGGTGTACGGTATGCCCATCGGTGTGCGTAGTTGTCCATGTGCCAGTATGGTGGCCGCCATCCCCCAAGCCCTGCGTCTTCAAGCCGTGGGATGATGCCGAAGTCTTTTAACGCTTGCCGCGCCGATACAGGCACAGCACGCGCAAGGTGCGGCCCGCTCTCACCTTCTTGCGTCAAGACTTGCACCACCGTTCCCTCCCACTCTTTCACTTCCCAGCGGATCACCTCACCACATCCAACATCGCTCCGCGCTCCGATGTGGGTGATCGTTTGCAGCAGTCGCATGATCTCACCCTTGTTGCCGATGCACCGCGCTTCCCACACATCTGCCAGATGCATCGCGACAGGCACGCGGCGGGGTTGGTCAGGGCCGCCCCGTTCGTCAACCTTCGCAGGCATACCTCGCGTTGGCCGTGTCTGCGAGCCATCGCGGCTTCGCTTCAAGAACCAGCCAACACCGCTATACTCGACGTGCGCCGTCAAGTCCGAACAGATCGGCAGGCCTTCGACCTCCAACAGAGGCAGCGGCACGTTCACCGCCCGCTCACCTGTCAGCAGGTACGGCTTGCCCTCGGTGATGTCCGACGCGACAGCGTACGCAAGGATGCCGTCGAGTGAGTGCCACTCACTTCCGGCCTTTCGTGATCCTTGTCCAGTAATCGCACGCACAACCAGCGTGCGCTTCGATAGCTCTGTGTAAAGTTCAGCGCGTTCGCGCAAGAGCTGCTCCATACTCTTCGAGTGTGATAGGTTGGTCATTGGGTTCAGTGTGGTTTGTAGTGGTGCTACACGATGCCGCTTCCGGCTCCGGTGTAGCAGTCTCGTTGCGGCCTTGGAGCTTCTTCACCGTCGCACGATACGCCCGCTCCAATACCTCACGGGGATAGGCGTAGTCGAACACGTCCCACGGAAGCGGCTGATCTATCGGTAGATCATACTCATCCGCTTCGGCAACCTCTCGCAGCGTCGCAAGCTCGGGACGATCCCACTCTGCCATCATCTCCAACATCCGCGCCCCACCCGCTGGCGTTGCTCTCGATAGTATCGTCGTTGCTGCTGCCATGTAGTCCCGCCGCCCCGTTGCTTGCGTCACACGCAATCGGGGGAGCTTCTCAAGGTCTTTGCACTGCCGTGCCTTTTCCAGCACGCCACCACCACAACCGAACCACTGCATCGGCGTGCCAGGAAGCGGTTGGAACGGTTGCCAGTGCAATGCAAGGTTCCGCCGCGTTGTCCCATGTAGTCCGTCATTGATCCCACGGATCACACGCTTCAAGTCGTTGACCTCATTCCGCCGCTCCATCGGCAGCCCTGAAATCAAGTGCCACGCAGCACGACCGTAAAACCGCTCTTCCGTCTTGTTCAAGATGTCCACCGTGTCACGGATCAGCCGCGCATCGGTGAGGTATCCCTTACCAACAGCGCGACGCAATCGCGCCGAGACCCCTTCCACTCCAAAGGCGTACCGCTTCGTTCCCGGGACCCGTGCGTCGGGATTCGATAGCGTGGTGTCAAGTCTCCCAGTCCATCCGTTGTCACGACCTCCATGCTGGCGCAATGCGGCGCGGATCACTCCGATCTCTGGATGGCTTTCAGCGTCACCCGCTTGCAGGTGAACAATCTTCGGAGCGGCTTCAATCACCGGAATGATTTCCGCCGCGCTGTTCTCTTGTACTGGTGAGCGCCAACCAAGCGAACAGAACCCACACTTGAACTGGCAACCCCGCGCTATCTCGACCCGACGTTGCCCGTTGTGCGATACCTGTATTGAGTGCTTTAGCGTGATGCTGATGTCCTTCGCCCATGCTTGACGTATCCGGTCACGTCCCAGCACGTGACGGCTTGGGACGTATACCGATTCAACAGCAGCAGCACGGTCCAAGAACCTTTCTCGATCACCCCCTACTGCGTCCCACGCTTCAAGCAGTTCCGGCAATGGCTCTTCCGCGTCCCCATGTACGTACAAGTCGAAGACATCAGCCATCGGCAGCGGGTTGTGAAGACCTTGACCACCAGCCCACACGAGTGGCCAACGCCCGTCGCGATCCTGCCTGCGTATCGGCATTCCCCAGTCGCGAAACGACTTGCCCCCCTCTATCATGCAACGGCTATCCATCACCGAGATGAACACCGAGTCGAACGCCGTCACCGGTTCCTGCGTGAACTCTTCAGCCACCATCTCAAGACCGTATGGCGCACCTATCGCACCAAGTACCGCCAACGGAAAGATCAGCCCGTGTGGCTCTTTTACGTCGTGGGTTTCTTCCAACATTCGCCACGACTTGAAGCTCGATGCAAACACCCTCATGGCTCCCTCCGGTAGTATATCCAGCCGTAGTACATCCGACCGCTACGCTTCACTTGCTCGATACAGTGCTGCGACCCTTTCGGTAGCTCCAACAGCTTGTCCCGCACGTTGCGCCGTGCGTCCGTGTTCCAGCGTCTCTCCCACCAAGAACCATCGGTGAACGCGATGAAGACCTGCGGCGTTTTCCCGTTGCGCAGGATGTCGCGGATGAACCCCCACGGATCACCGTGGGGATCAACATCCACTATCTCACTTGCAAGCATCACCCGTCGCGCTTCTTCACTCTTGTTGGTCAAGCAACGCGTCTCGACGTTGGGCCACTGTATCGCTTTCAGTTTCCCGCTGTCCGTGTCGAAAGACACCACCCGATCACAGAGCGAAGACCAAAACGCCGTCATCGTTCCCATCCCTGCGTTGGTCTCCACGCAAAGGCTATGGCTCACCGGAAACCGCATCACTCCCTCGCGTATCCGCAGCTTGTGTTGCACGTTGGTGTTATCCATTATGCGGCCTGCACCTCATCAATCTGACCACTACGCAGACGCATCGCCAACGCTTCGGCGTTCCCCACGAGATATTCTTCATAGGCGCACCGCGCACCCTCTAAAAAGTCCTTCGAGTAGTCACGCCCTTCAAAGAGCCATTCCCCTTCAACGCGTCCGAACCCGCCAGCTTGCGCTCCACCTAAGCCGGGCGACTTCTCCCACCAGTCTTCACACCCAGCAACCAACGCGCCAAGCGTTGTAAGTTGCGTGTACGGACGCACCGTCATCTCGACGGCGATGACCGCACCCTCCAACAGTACTTCCCGACCGTATGGCATCCCACCCATCTCTCCAAGCATCGCAGCACGTGCGTAACTGCGGCTTCCCATCTGCGACTCTGCCGGGGCTGTTGCTTGTGGCAACGCTCGCACTTCCTCCGCCAACGCGTGCTGGTTCTCACTACACAAGGCGCGGCGTGTGTAGTAGCAGCTGCGAGCTTCCCAGCATCGTATCGTACAAGCAACCACCTAACAAGTCCAGCACGGGGAACGCCTTGCGCGTGGCGTGGATACGGTCACTCTTCGAGAGCTGACTACCGGAGGTCATCGCCCCGCCGTTTTGCAGCACGCGCTCGATGTCAGGGGAGAACTCACCCGCACCACTACCAAGCCCAACCTTTTCGAGTAGGTGACGGCTGCACCCTGCGCGGATATGATGACGGACGCTAACGCCTGATACCTCTGGCACTCGGATCACTTCCATCTGCGACGCTTCCACGTCGTCGAACTGCAACGGCTCCATCACCACCGTCTCCGCCTTCTTCCCTTCCACCCACTCCGCCTTCACCCATCGCCGTACATCGCTCACCGTCATCGCTGCGTTGTCTCGCAGTTCTTGGAGTGCCAACGCTGCTGCGTTGGTTGGCATCGCGTACACCGCTGCCAACGTGTCGTCATGCATACTCTCGACGACCTTGACGTTGACGGAGTTCAACACCGATGCAACGAAGTCGCGGGTTCCTTCGCTGCTACTGGCACACTGCTGCAATCGGCTAACGACGGATTCCCACATTGCGTTGCTCTTTTGCTCAGAGCCGCACGCAAGAACCCAAAGCACACTTGTCGGCGGTCCGCATCCCAGTTATAGCACACGTCATAACAGGCGCGGAAGAGTATCGCCGCAAGAAACTGACTGGGAGTCATCACCGCCCAATCTTCTGCGATCTCTTTCGGTAGTGGGAACCGCGCTTGCAGCTTTCGCACTGTGTCGGGGACTGATCCCGTTGCAGCGTTCCCACGCTTGCGCAACATCGGCTCACGTCTGAACTTCGAGTAGTTGCTCTTATCGCCAGTGCCGGGGTCGCAGTGCGTCATCGGCTCTCGCAGTCGCAAGATGAACCCAAGCCGCAACGGCTTTGATCCGATAGTGACGGAGTGCGGATACCATAGTGGAAGCATCGCGAAGGAATCAGCTTTTGCCTTCGTCTTCCCTTTGCTCTTCGCGGTCGGTTCGGCGACCTCTTCTTCTGCGAACAGCTTTTCGTCTGTCATGGTCAGTCCTCTTTTGGGTTTAGTGAGTAGCCCTCTGCAACAAGGGCGATTAATAGCTCTTTGCTTTGCTTGTACTGATCTAAATCGCGCTGCAACGTCATCACCTCCAAGCGTGAGAGTTGCCCCGTTGCCGTGTGGTCCAGCCCAAGCTGGCCATCCCATAGCGGCCACGGCAGCCGGTTCTCTATCCTGCTATAACCAGCAGCACGGCAACGCCGTACTACCTCTTGCGCTCCGATCACCTTCCACCAGTCCACAACGAACCGGCCCGTCATCACGCCGGGGACATGGATCACCACAGGCGTTGCCCTGCCAAGTGTCCCACACCCTCCATCGCTGTACATATCCCACACGGCTTTTTTCACATCGGTGGTGATAACGATTGCGCACCGCTCCCCCCAATGCTTATCCCAGAACATCGGGATCATGTCGCGCCACGCAGCACGCCCTTCACGCTCAGCACTGACGGGGGATTGCATGGGCCAGTAGAACGCGCCGCTTTCAAAGCAGGCGATACTCCCACGGTTCCACATCGCGCTCACCATCTTCCCCTTGCTGTTGGGCAACTGCCCAAGCAACAGCCGCGCCGTTGGCTCACTGATAACCCCACCTTCATGGGCGTATCCCTTCCCGATCTCTTCCCCTGTGTAGCTGCAACGACTACCGCTTGGGAGTGGTGTCGGTGGTGTCGGTAGTGTGCCGATCTTCATCGCATCGGCAATAATGTTTGTGTAGGTCATATCTCTGTGTTGGTGTGTTTTTGTCCGCTGGTTCCGTCTGGACTTGATAGGCAACGATCTTCGCATCGCCAAAATGGTGGCGATGAACGGGGACCATCTCGATGTTTGTAGGTATGTAGTACGGGGCTATAGGCTCCTTTGCTTCACGGAGCAACTCCCACCGTCTAAACCATCCTTGACGCTGGTACTTTACGCACCACCCGCAGCGGCGGTAAGCAACACGCACTCGATAGTTAGGGTTGTAGATTCTCATTGGTTTCCTCCTGTCATGTAGTATGATCCTATCCACTCCCGCGCATCTTCATCCCGCACATGATGGCAGGTAACAACGAAGCGCGTATCGGACAACTCGTTGCGCAGCAAATACCCTTTCCGCACCAACTCGTTTACGCTCTCTTCCGCTTCTTGCATATGCCGAACGGGAACGTCTTCGCCACCCGGGTCTTTCCCGTGCGAGTAGGATGCAACGCCGAACATCGTGCGATGCTTTCGCTTGGTATCTTCCAGCGCTTGAACCGCGCAATACGCTGCCAACTCGGAGAACGATAACCGACGTGTACACAGGTCCAGTAGCTCACCGTAGTTGACCACCGCAGAGCGTTCCGTCTTACTCGCCCACCCTGCAATCTTCATCGCCTCCAGCACCCTGCTATGTGCGTCCGCAAATCTCTCCGGCATATTGAGAGACTCACCACCCCAATCGGCAAGGTCTTCCATAAGGCTGCCCCGTATATCCGCATAGGCTCGCGCTTCTTCGGTGGCGAAGGGTTCCCCTTGCGCCCCCTCTGTTGCCACCCGTACCGCTATGCGAGCAATGGCAAGCTCTTGCGCCATCCGCACCGTCCAGTATCGCACAAGTCCCACCACGTGGAACCCAGTCAGATCACGGAGAGAGAACAGGCACAACGGTATCTCGCAGCGTAATGCTTCCAGCTTGGTGATCCCGCTATTCATTGGGTCCCTCCAGTCGCTTTGCTACTTGCCGGATTAGCTGTTCGTTGTCCTGTATCCACTGCAAGGTCTTTAGCACCGCTTGCATCTCTGCGATCTTCTTTTGAGCAAAGCCCTTCGTTGACCTACCCGCCCTGACCCACTTGGTGTAAAGGGTTTCGCGGGTGGCCACCTCATGGCTCACCACCGCGATCTGCTCATCTATCCGCAACCGGGTTGGGTTGCTCTCCGATGCCTCGAAAATGTCTAACATCATGGCGTTATCACCTCGGAATTATGTACGTGGAAGGCTCCCAAACATTAACGATAGCGAGGCCATTGGAGTGAGACTCAACCCGCTTGACGATCTCGAACTCCGAGGCAAACTCGCATAGCTCTTCCCAACTCCAATCACGGGGTTCACTGAACAGCAGCCTCATGAGGAAGTCCAGCAAAACATTGTTTTGCTCTCGGAGGCTTTGCTCCATCCTATCGTCTCCGATTGCCCCCACCATCGCCGCGTTGGTGAGGTCAGCACCTTCAAAGTCAACGCCGGAGATTATCGCTTCAAAAAAGTCACAGCCTCGCAGGTTCGCGCCCCGAAAACTTGCGCCCCGTAAGTCCGCGCCGACAAACGTGGACCCCTCGCAGTTCGCGTTATCCATTCTTGCGCCGCGAAGGCAAGCCTCATCGAAGCAGGATTTACTTGCATTGCTATCACGAAGGTCAACCCCTCGCAAATCGCTCTCCGAGAAGTTGCTGTCGTACACCTTCGCCCCTTGCAGCTTCTCACCTCGCAGGCATATCCTGCCAAAGTCGTGACCGATGAAAGAAGCAGGCTTTGCCTCAGGGTCTCCATCGCGCCACCGCTGATGGCGCTCGATCTCTCGATGAATCCAGTTTAGTCGCATTGTGTTAGTCCTTTTTGGTTTTAACGGTCTTTCCCCCTTTGGGGGTATCAGTAGCAGGCTTTCCCCGTTGACCGCTGTTAGCGGGCAAGGGAGAGGCCTTCACGGGCTTTTTATCAGCGAACGCGTTCCGGTTCTTTCGCAGCGGTCGCCCGTTCGCTTTCGCAGTCTTTAGCAGCTTGGTTCGTTCGGCTTCGGTCATGGCTGTTCCTCTCTGTTGGCTCTCCAGTAGGATATCCGCATGGCAGGGTTCGCATGGACCCGGGGCTGTAAGGGTCCCTTCGGGGGCGGCCAACGCCCCCACCGGCTCTTGAAGCCTCTCGTTCTTTTGCGTTGGACTCTTTCCGGCTTTGTCATGGCTGTCCCTCCAATGGTGTGTCTGCGTCCTGTGTCTCTTCGCTCTCTTCCAGCAGCAGCGTCAAGCGATTGATCTCCGGTGTCCATGCTTCCGCATCGTATTGGATCGCACCAGCCCGCGCCGCTTGCCGGTCATCTTCCAGCGTTGCCAGCACCGCAGCCAACCCCATCTCAAGACGCACCACCCGCGCCTCTAACTGCGCAACCTCTCGCGACCGGTCTGCCAGTCGTTCCCGCGCTGTGTCCAACTCCCGCCGCAATCGTGCGCAATCCCACTGCGACTCTTCGAGTTTCGCTTGCAGCTTCAACGTGTCCAGCAGTTCAGCCCTTGCAGCTGCTACCTCGCCGCTCTCCGGCTTGCGCTCTTCTACTCTCTCTGCCAGCATCACAGGCGCGGCCTTCGGCTCCCATGCTGGCAAGTGGTCCCCCACTTCATGCCGCCATCCCCACACAGGTCGGTCGAACCCTTCCAACCGATAGCATCCAATAGCCTCGCTGTTGAGCTTGTTCGATCCCACTTGCTCCAAGTACCAGCTATGTGGATACACCTTCACGTCCGTCCCGCCTGCAACGTCTCCGATGAAATCTGCTGGTGTCCACGTCGGAAATCGTACCGTCGCGATGAACCGCTCAAGTGCCGCCGAAAAGTCAGCATCAGACCAACCCCGCTTGCGAATCATTTCCCACAAGACCCGCACCTTCAACACGTCCGGCGTTGGCTCCGATCCCTTGCCGATGTAGTCAACCCCGAAGATGGCCCCCACTTGCGCGATCCCCGCTGCAAACACTTGCGCCGATACGGGCAACGTCCCCGCCTTCACGATCCCTACCTCTGACAACGACACCCCACGATGGGGAACGCTGCTGATGCTTGCAGCCTTTACCATCTCCGCCTTCTTCAAGTTTTCCACTCGCTCAATCTGTTCCATGCTATGCTTCCTCTTGGTTGGAGTTTGCCAGTTCTTCCTCTTCGTCCCATGAGTCGAAGACATCCATCTGCCGATCTATCCCGCTCAGCCACGTCATCGCCCGCTGGTATATCTCTGGACTCTGTTCGATGCCGATGAACTTCATCCCCCTCGATAGTGCCGCTGCACCCGTTGACCCTCCACCCATGAACGGGTCGAGTAGCGTGTAGCACCCTTCCTCTCTCTCATCGCCGTCGGGTAGTAATCGCGTCAGGTTCTTTAACAGGTCAACCGGCTTCCCTGCGATATGCCGTTCCTTGTCCTCAGGACGGGGGCAAATCCTAAACACCCCCGGCAGGCATTCCGCACCGTCACGCTCTGGAAACTCTCCCTTCGATCCCCACACGATGAACTCCGTTTGGTTCCGAAACCTTCCCTTCTGCGGGCGTGCTCCTTCGGTCTTATCCCACACCACTACACCCCGCCAGATGAACCCCGCCATCTGCAACGCGTCGGACGTTTCTGGCAGTTGCCGCCAATCGGTGAAGACCATGATGGGCGCGGTCTCTTTCGCGATGCGAAACGCTTCCAGCATCCAGTGCAACGACCACAGCCGGAAAGACCGCTGGTCCTTGTTGTCGCCCATGAAGTCGGGCCTCCGTAGCAGTGTCCCCGATCTCACGTATTTCGTGTTCGTGTTCTTTGATCTATCCCCACGGAACAGGCCGCCGGAAGAATAGGGCGGGTCTGTGAGGATGCAGTCCACGGACTCACTCGGGAGCTTCGGTAGTACTGCGAGGCTGTCCCCTCGGTAGAGGGTGAGACGGTCAGTAGGGGAATCGTATCCTTCGTTCATTCTTTTGCTGGTATGTCTGGAAGAGATGCGGCAAACGCCGCGTAGTCATCGGCTTGCAGTGGCGTAGAGCTGAACTCACGCCGCCGCTGGAAATCTGTCGCAGACTTGTTCCCCTGCTGCTGCGTGCGACCCGGGCCGGCCCGTTGCCGGTAGGTGTACGCCGCTCGGATACCTGCCTGCCAGTTGCGCACCGCCACCCCGTTGCGATTGATCCACCCCGTCGCATTGTAGCTCTCCGCGATCTCCCACGCCACGTCTGGTGGCACGGCTCCAACGCCCGCAGCCCAGGCCTTCACGTCCGCCTCTTCCGGTGGCCGTTGCTGTGGGTCGTTGGGGTCAATCTCCCTGCCTGCCTGCTGCTTCTCTCCAGCCATTGACCTCATACCATCCGCAGGCGTGCGCACGCGCTCCAGAGGGGGTGTATATTCTTCTTCTGATTCTGATTCTGGACGCGCGCGTTCTACATATATGGGCTGGTTCACGTTTGGTTCACGTTTGGTCCGCACTTGGTTCAGAGTTGGTTCAGAAGTCGGCGATTCCATCGCGGTTCCTGCGTTTTTTGGTTCGCGTTTGGTTCGCTGTTGGTTCACGTTTGGTTCACGTTTGGTTCGCAGCGAAACGAGAAACCGGTGGACTCGAGACCTACTCCATCCCCATCGTTTCCCCCAGTCCGCTTCCGATCTATCCAGCCCCCGATCGGCATGGCTCAGCATATCCGCCAGCGCGATTGCTTCGCTCACATCACCCGCCGCGATCAGTCGCTCCATGATGTCCCGAAGTGCGTCGGAGGGCAAGGGGACCCACCCACCTTTTGCGAGTACGATAGAACGGAGATCGAGGTCTGGCATGATGTGGACACAGCGCGAGAGAAGAAGAAAGCTGAGAGGGAGAAAGTTGCCCGCGCAAGGTCGAACGCAACGGCGATTCCCATGCCGATAGAGACACCCTGCGCGGGCAACTACACACTGGCCGGAGGGGGCGGCCAGCCTAAACACCACCAACCTCTTGGTTGGTTATACTGAGCGCAACAACTCTGTCACGCCCCCCCTCTTGTTGGCAGCCGCCGAATCGAACGCCGCCGATATGGCACGCTCTTTATCCGCGCCGTATCGTGATCCAATCGCCGCCATCGTACTACCAAACGAGTACGTGATCCGGTGGCCCGCAGTCCGGTTCCTCTTTCTCGTATCGGTGTCCCGTTGCACCGATGTGGCCAATCGGGTCTTCCCACCCAGCCGGCACAACCTGCGATTCCTCACCCCTGTCATCGAGGCTGGGAACTGGACGCGCTAAGTCGCCAACCTTCCCCTTCAACCGATCGAGGCTAACCCCCTTCGCTATCCGCATGCTGGCAACCGTCACCGCGCTTGTCAAGACCGACGCGCATAGCGTGAGTTCCGCCATGTCCCCACTCACCCCGTTGCACACATCCCCCGCGTCGCGCTCTCCACTGGCAATGGCTGTGGAGTGGAGGATGTGCGTGTGGGTGCGGATGCTGATCTCCGCTTGGATTTTCATCAGGTGGTCGAAGACCAGCCGCTGCAACCCTTCGAGGCTATCGCACGCTGCGAAATCTTCCAACCTCACGTGGAAACCTTTCCCGTTCGTGTTCATATCGCTCTCCGTTTGTGGTTAGTGATCCCGATGCTATCGAGTACGCTCTCCGCGATCTCTTTCGCCGCCGCCCCTGTGGTCATCTCTCCGGCCATCATCCATCGCTCCAAATCCGCCTTCAAGAAAAATAACTTTTGGCCATGCTTCCGCGCTGGTATCCCATGCGACCGATAGAACGCCCCGAAACTCCGTGGGGACATGTCCATCCACTCGGCTGCCTCTCGCAGTGAGAGCACCGGCTTGGCACACAGGATAAGCGCGCGTTGTAGGGTGTCGAGTGATACCGTCGCCATAGTCATCGCCCGCTGATTGGGTCGTCATGGATGAACCCAGCGGACACCCCGTTGACCGTGATAGTGGTTCCCCTCTCTGTGTGCTGAACCGTTGCCGATCCCCCTTTGATGGTGTGGTATAGATGGCCCGCGCCCCATGCCGCTGCTACCATCATAGCTCCAAGCGATAGCCATATCAATGGCCAACGAATCGCGTCAACGAAGCGATCACCCCGCAGCCCTGCGAGGCTCTCTCCGCTCATCCTTTCGCTCGCATAGTCCCGTGCGTCGAAATGCTCTTTCATGTCCTACCTCTTCATGGTGTTTATGATCCTGCTGTCAGCAGGTATGTGATGAACGCCGCCACGACAATGGCGGCAACGACTGTCAGGATGTCAAGGGCGCGCTCCCCTTCTTCGGGGTCTGCGACCGGCTTGCCAAGTGCGTGGAATCTCTCGGTATCCGCCAGGCTCTCCACCCCTTCTTTGGATGGCTGTCCACCCAGAGCCTTCATGGTCTCGATGACCTCGGTGGGGTATCCGCTGCTACGTGATGCGAAGCCCCGCAGCACCCGCTCTTCCCCTGTCCCCGCGTCAACGATTGGCACGTACACCGGCCCCATCTCGATGACTTTCTCCCGTGGGTAGCGATGTACGCCGATCCACGGTGATCCATACCATCGCCGCGATGGTTTTTGTAGTGGTGTCTCCCTGACACCGTAAGGGCTAAGTGGTGGCCTCATGGTGATCCTCCTCCGGTAGTGTCATGGTCTCTGTGAAGTACTCCATTGGCACGTCTATCCATCGGCATAGCCGGATGAAGTGCCCGAGTCCGGGTTGGTCCTCTCCCCGTTCGTAGGTGGCGAGCCGGCTCCAACTGATGCCGGTCTCTTCTGCGGCGATTCGCAGGCTGCGCCCTCCGCGCTTGGCTCTGATGGCCGCGCCGAATCGGGTCATGTCAATATGACCCTCCAGCCGTCTCGCAACTTTTTCTTGCATGGCTCGTGTTCGCGTGATACTTTGCCCCATATGGGGGGAATCCGGCACAAAGATAACACCCAAGCGGAGTGTATTCCAAGCGTTTTCCCACCTGTATGGGTGTTTTTTTTGTAACAGCGGCATGAACGACCAAGAAGAACAGGAAAGGGGTGCACGGCTCACCGCGTTCGCCAAGCATCGCTACGGCAGCGTGCGGCGGATGTCCATTGACTGCGGCATCCATGAGAACAGTCTGCGCCGATACTGCGCGGGCGAACGGCCCGTCTCCGCCGAAGTGCTGGCGGTGGTGATTCGCGATGGTGGATCGGCTGACTGGATACTCACAGGGAAGGGGACGATGGTAGCGGATAACTCCGATGTGGATATGATCCCCATCACAGTCAAAGACTTGCGCGATTTACTCCGTCAATCCATCGAGAGGGGTAGGTCTCCGTTGAAGGATTCTACCCCACTCGATGTTGCGCCGGTAGACTACCGTATCCAGCACGCAGCGGCATACCACCGCATGGCATCAGAGGCGAAGGCAGACCTATCTCCACCTACTCGACGGCCAGTTGGAAAAGGTCGCCGATGCTGCTGCCGGGGCAATCGGACTGCTGCCATAAAAAAACAACGGGGGCTATTTGCCCCCGTTGCACTTCATTCACGCAGTCACTGCATACCCCGCAGCGATTGTAGTGCAAGCTACTAAAACCCGCACACAGCGCAAGGGCTTAGCCTTGCGCGGCCTCTCTCTTCCACTCTTCAACCCTGCCAGCGAGGTTCATCCATCCCTCAACGATATGAACGTCAACATGGATGCCGTTCACGTTCTCCGGGGTGATCTCTGTCGAGATGGCGCAACGTCCAATCGGCTTGCCATCCTTCAAGAGTACCGCGCTGTTCCCCGACGCGGAAAGCCTCACACGGGGATCACCTGCAACAAGCATCTCCATGACGATGGACCGCGCCCATTCCTTGCTGTCTGCAAGCTCTTCGTTGACTCTCTCCCAGTCCTTTTGCATCTTGCCAAGATCAAGCGGTTCGCCATCAGTCGGCCAAGTCTTTTCGATGACTTCGCCTGCGAAGGGGTTGTTGTCAAAGTAGTCGCGATTCACGTTGCGCGGTACGGGTCCCCATGTACCAACGGCGCGGTCTCCATTGACACTGACAGCGTAAAAGATGGACCGCTGCGCACCGCTCACCCAGTGGCACACCTCACCGGCGGGATCACCAAGAACGGCGCGAAGTGCGTGCGCAACTTTGCTGGTGGGGTGCTGTCCGTGTTGGCTTGCGATGGTCGTGTTTTGTCGCCGTGAATGCTCGTACATCGTGGGATAGCCAAAGAGCTTTAGCATATCGCTATCCCCTTTCATCGTTGCCCCCATCTCAGTCAAGAGCCGGACAACCATGCTAATGGTTCGTTCATCTTGAAGACGTGTTACTGTGTAGGTTTCCATGACTGCGTTGCTCCTATTGGTTGTTATTGGTTTGGTGTAGTATCCGCCTGCAATCGCAGCAGGTGGTTATCGATGTCCAGCAGTATCCTTGCCGCTGGTTGGTAGGTGTCCAACCACTCCCACACACGGGCCGGGACTTCGGGATCGTCCCACGTGTCCCAGTCGTGTACGGGTGCAGGCTCCCAAAACTCGAGCCGTGCGTGCGGCTCCCCCTTCGCGTTTGCTCCGAACTCGATGCGGTGGTTGTCCGCTCCGTGTCCCCGCAGTTTCAACGCGCCCGCTGTGAGAGCAACCGCGTCCCTGTCTTTGATCTTCACCGTGTAGGTAGTGTAACGCCCCCACTTGGTCCCTACTCGGATATGTGGCGCGATAGAGAGCAACCGGTCATGGCAGCGGATCAGCGTGTCAATATCCGCGCCCTCAACATCCCCGCGAACCCGCTCCACCCTCTCCCTGTATCGTGCGATTCTGCCGTCCACTACCGGTGGCAGGTCGAGGCGAATCTCTGAAAGTCTCTGCATGATAGTCTCCTTCTTTGGTCGTTGAAATATCGGGGTTGAAATGGGGGCGCGGCTTGCGCCCCCTGTTGTGGTCGTTGGTCATCCTGCGATCATCGCGATCTGGTGCTCTTCGAGGAACATCCCGACGGCGGTATCCGTACCGAAGTCCCAGACCCTCTCCGCCTCTATCCCCCCGTCATCTGCGTACTCGTACCGTACCATCTGCACGCGTCCCTGCGCTGTGATGACGATGAAGACCGCGTCATCCCCTGCGTCCAGAGCGTCCAACGCCGCGCGTGCCGTCACCTGCAGCTCCATCCGTGGATACCGCCAATCTGTTATCCGGTTCGGTGGTGTGATCTTGCAGACGTGTGCCATGACTGTGGCGTAGCTGCGATGGTCCGGGTCCGGCATCTTGAAGCCGACGCCCGCTTCGATAGCAGGGCGATTGCTTGCCAGTGCTGCGAGGGCTTGCGGTGTGATGGTCTGCGTGAGAGTCGCCATGATAGTCTCCTGGTGTTAGGTTGGTTTGAGAGTTGGTTAGATAGAATCGGGGCTTGCGCCCTCGTGGTCGGTTTACTTCCTGTCCCCTTGCGCTATGATGTCTGCAATCTCTTTGATCCGTGCGGCTTGCTCTTCGGTGAGGCGCCTGCGCCACAACCCCGCCCGTGATGTAGATACGGCCAACGAGGTCATCTTCTGCCTTGCGTGCTGCGGCCTTTGCGGCGGTCTCAGCGGCCTTGCGCTCTTTGGCCTTGCGATCAACCTCCAACGCTTCTGCGTGCCAACCTTCCACCTGCGTCATCACTGCGAGCAACTCGACGGCGCGGGATGCTTGGACCAGCCAGTGCTCGTTCGGCGCGTTCCAGTTGGCGGAGAGCTCTTTCATCGCTGCGATAAATCGCCCGACGTTGGGACCCTTCACTGCAAGCTCGTTGACGGTGAGATGCTTCACGGTATAGGCTCCGTGCGTCCCAACCACGGCGGCAATCTGCTGGCGCTTCTCTTCGGCCCATGCGTCCAAGATGCGGGAAGGGCCGCGAAGGGGGGGGCGCGGTGTGAGAGGCAACCAGAACTTTTATGCTTGAGCCCGGCTTGCGTCTCTAAAGAGCTTTGGGGCATCCAGCTGCGTAGAATCAGACCGACCCGCTCTTGCTCATCTCCACGGCCACCAGCCCATGCCAGCGGCGGTCGTTGACTCCATACCCCGATATGGGGCGCAAAAGGTCCTGAACGGCCTCAAGGTCCTTGCTGACCGCAGCCGCTTGCCCTGCCAATATCTCTGGCAGTTGCTCCACGATCTTCGTCAGCTTGGCTGATGCGTAGTCCAAACTTTCGACTCCACGCCCGGCGCTGCGAAGGTGTTGGATCAGCCCGTTTGGCGGTGGGGTACTGCTTGCCAGCGGCGGCGGGGGGGGGCGCTCGGCTGATGGAGCCGTGAGCGCCGCCTCTTTTGCTGTCTTTGCTGGGCGGGTGGCGATGTTCTTTGCCATGATGGTAGTCCTTTGCGCCGGGTTCGTCCGGCATACGCTGGCGGTGTCCGCCGCCAGTCAGAGACCGGTCACTCGACCGATCTGCCACGAATATACTGCTCTTCCCCCATACGTGTCAAGGGGTCGCGCCGTCGCAACCGTGCGACAAGTGAAGATTTTTTCTAAGGCTGCGATTCTTTGAAAATTTCGCCACTTTTTAGAGCAACTTTTTTTAGGGTTTCGCTCTTTTACGTTCTCGTTCGGCTGCTTTTCGGCGGCGGTTGTACTCCCTGCGCTCTTCCTGTGTCATGGCTCGCAGCCCCACCGTTGGAGCCGGACCAGATACCTTGCGGACGTAGGGCCGTAGTGCCTCGATGGCTCGGTCGAAGCTCCCGCTGGCCACTATATCCGCATACTCTTCGGCTGATATGCGAGTCAAAAACACCCGCTTTTTACGTGTCTCCATGTGTGCCTTTCTTATGTGACGGCTATGTAACTGGCGGGGATAATCCCCTCGATTTCGAGGGGATTGCGCCGGTTTTTATGTGCTGGTTGTGCGGTCGTTACCTACCCCTACCGAAGCCGTTGCCGTTACCATAGCCGTCATAGTACCCATCCCCATACCCGTAGCACCCTGCTAACCATATCCTGCCGTTCCCGTCCCCATCTCCGTACGTTCCCTCCGTATCCCCCTCTCCGTCCCCCTCTCCGTCTCCGTTGTTCGGCCCACCCCCACCCCCACCCCACCCGTCTCCGTATCCGTCTCCAGTCTCGCCGTCTCTCCCGTCCCCATACCCCTCTTCCGTCCCGTCATCTCCCGTCCAGTCTTCGCCACCCATCCACCTCGAAAAAGTGAACGCAGCGTCAAACTCACCGCTCAGCATCTTGATCCCCTCCCCACGCCTCGGCGTTGCACTTAAACCGCAAGACTTCGGCTCCTATGTGGTGGAAGGTGGTCCCTGCGTCATCCAGCACAGTCTTCTTTGTCGGCCCGCCCTTTGCGATCTCTCCAAGTCCTGATGTCGTCCCCCATATGCGGACGATCTTGCAGTTGGTCATTGTGACCGTGTCCCCGTCAACGTCGCGGTTTCCCGCGATCACCCAGCCCCTTTGCAGTACGATAATCTCGAAAGCCATTTTTTCTCCTGTTTTGTGGGAGCGGATCCCCGCCCCCGTAGTGGTTATTTTTTATCTCCCGATCGCTTGGACTATCTCGTGGGCTTTTTCCCCCAACAAGCGGCCCGCGTGACTCAGTCGAAGCGTGACATCTGCGATGGCGTTCTCTATGTCCCCCGTCTGACCGGCTTCACGCCGCTGCAAAAGCGCGTCAAGCGCGACGGTCATGGCGTTGACCTTTTCGGTGATCGTGTAAATATCTTTGATGCTGTCCATGTGATCCCTTCTGGTTTGAGAGTTGGTTGGATAGAATGGGGGCGCGGCTTGCGCCCCCTGTTGTGGTTATGCTTTCGGCGCGATGACCTTTGCGCAAGAACCGCGACGGGCAATCATCTCTTTGGCGGCTTTGATGTCCAACGGACGGCTGGTGCAATCGGAAATGTGTGCCGTGATGTCGGAAACCTTTACCCCGTGATTGAGGTAAGCGGCAACCCCACTGGCGAACTCTTCGACGCTGCGATTGCCACGGCTTGAGTTGCAACGATGGCAGCACGTGACGAGGTTGGTTTCGTGGTTGCTTCCCCCCTCACTGTATGGGGTCAGGTGGTCCAGCGTCAGCTTGGCACCATCTTCCACACCATCGCCACAGTATGCGCAAGCCAACCCGTCACGCATGTAGATGGCCAAACGCTTGTGCTGCGAAATCCAGTTCATGCCCTGGTTTTTTTGTGTGCGATTTTCTGGCTTCTTGGTCATGTCATCTCCCATGTATGTGGACGGTATCTGCCGCCCATCAGCAACCGGTCATGTGACCGATCTGATGCGAACTTACAACATTCCCCCCATACGTGTCAAGGGGTTCAGCCTGCGGAATCGTGCGACGGATGAAGATTTTTTCTAAAGGGCTTTTTTCTGCAAGAAAACGCCACTTTTTAGAGCAACTTTTTTTCAGGTTACAGCGATTTACTACCTTTGCCGCGTCCGGTTGGGTCTTAGTCCTACCTAATCGGGCCGCCCCTGCAAGGGGGCGCTACTCCTTCAATGGGTTACACCCGCGCCCCGATAGTCCACGGGGCGCGGGTGTTTGTAGCATCCCCTACCGATACCCGCTGCCGTCCTCCAATAGTGCCACGTAGCTCTCCGAAAACCGCCCCTCGTTTATGGCGGTGGTCATCCCTGCCAAGCGGTTCAGCACGGGGTTGGGAACCCACCGCTTGGGCTGCCCTTCCCAAGCGATTTGCACGGTGGGATAGCTGTAAAGCTCTCGCCCGATCCCCCACTGGTGGGCCGCCCTTTTCATCGCGTCACTGATCCCCCCTTTGATTGGCTCTATATCGGTGGAGCTTGCGCCATCCGACTTGCCTACCCACTCTCCATCTATGCGGATGAAGATGGTGCAAAGGAACCCGCCGGATAGCTGGTGGAACTCACTCTTCCAACCCATCGCCCCGAAGGCAGCATCTAGGCGATTCATCACCGCGCGGTTGTCTATGTAGGGGACGATCGTGCTCTTGGTGATCCCGTTTTTATCGGGCTTGCTGTTGGCTGCGATCTTCCACTCGATTTCATGCGGTAGCAAGGGCTGGCGGAACATCGCCAGACGCTCTTCCATCGTCATTGCTTTGACGATAGGCTCCGTGGTTGGAGCCTCGGTAGTCTTTCCATTGGTGGTCATCTCGGTCTCTCCTATGCTTGGGGAAAGCGGGGGCGCGGCTTGCGCCCCCGTGGTGGTTATTGTGTGACTATCTCTTCGTCTTCGTAGGTGTATCGCTCAGGGTGTATCTTGCCGTCAATAATCCTGCCAGATACTTCCGCGATGCGTTGGATAAGTTCCGGCAGCAGCGCGAACCTTTGCACCTCTTTTTGCAGCTCGCACACCGACTCCAGTACCTTTGCGGCGAAGTCCCCCGGGCTATCGGCGTAGCTCTCATGTTGTGGGTTCATGCGCATGATCCTATAGCGATAATGGCGGAAATAGCCTGCCAGTTCGTCATCCATCCGGTCCAGTTCTTTGGCAACTTCTTCCCGCAACTCTTCGTCTGTGGTTGCGTCAATCCATACCTCGCGATTTGCCATCTTGGTGTCTCCTCTGTGTCTGTTTTTTGAGTTGGTTTTTTTCGTCTATCGGAGAGAGTGGCGGGGCCTCTCACACCCCGCCGGGTTCTTTTAGTAGCGCAGCTCTTGGTGGCGGTATTTGATGACCACACACTCACGGCCATCCTGTGCTGCCATCAGCCCCACCGTGTACTCGCGGTCGTCGTCATCGTTTTCCCACTCATAGACCCGCTGCCGATTGCCCCGAAGCTCCCGATCTATCTCGTCCCGCTCTTTCCACTTCTTTTCCTGTAGCCTCTCCCTTTCATCCATCACCGCGCCGAGGTAATCGTCCATCAGGTTGTAGCGTTCTACGTCATCCCGTTCCGCCGCTTCGTCCATCACTAACCGGATCACACCAAGCAGCAGCGGGTAGTCTTCTTCATCATAGAGATCGGGGAACTCTTCGGGCGATACCGTGGATTCCCGCACGTCTTGGATTAGCACGGCGGCCCATTCTTTTTGGCTCATCTTGGAGTAGCTCATCTTGGTTTTAGGTTGGTTTGAGAGTTGGTTGTCTGTCTCTTTTGAAGACGTACAAAGATAGCTTTTTTCGTTATGTCATCCTAACGAAAAATGAGGGGTAAACATCCCGTTACAAGTGTGGAGAGTGGTGGTGTTGGAGCAAAAAAAACGGGGCGCAAGTGCGTCCCGTTTGGCTTCTGTCTATCGTGTGGCGGTAGTGTGTGCGTGCTACTCTATCGGCTCGGATATGTCTGCCAGTAGTGCGCGAGCCTTCTCGATGCCGGCCTCTGTGTATAGGATGGTTCTACCGACTTTGTTGTAGTCCACCACCTCAATCAATCGGGGGCCATAGGAGTACGGGACGGTCTCCCCTGCCTTGCTCTGCTTGGGTGTCTCCCGTCCCGTACGGTACTGCGATAGACGCGCTTCCGCAGCCTTGCGCTTACCATCGGGGATGCCTATCATGTCCAGCACCTCGGCCAGCATGTAGCGGCCCGCGCCGTCCTGTTTTTTCGCTTTGCGTATCATGCCGGAAAGATATGCAATCGGGGTTTTTCGTTAATGTAGCAAAACGAAACCTTTCCCCGTGTGTGCCTTTCGTACCTTCGGGCTTCTTGGATGGCGGGCGATGCCCGAGTCTGAGAGTTGGTTCGCTGCGATTGAGACCCGCAGCGGTAACGCCCGCCGGTGATACGGCGGGCGTTTTTTTTATTCCTCTTCGATGGTCTCCAAGCCTTCGATGGTTGCAGTGGAAACACCTTTGAAGATCGTCGCCATCCGCGTCGCGATTGAGGTCTCGGCAGTGGTCATCTTCTGGCGTATGGAGAGCGGTAGCAGTTGATAAACCCGGACCGCTGCGATGGCACGCGCCACCGCTGGGTCAATGCCTTCGCTCACCAAAACGGCCTGCAACTTTGCGTGTGCCTTGCTGATAATCGCGGTGAGCTTATCGCGCCGAAGCGATGCTAAATCTTGCATACCTTCGCCCCCTTGACGGTGTAGTACTGACCCGTCCCCGTGGTGTTGAACTGAACGGCAATCTTTAGGGCCTTCGTGCTGTTGAACGTTTGGCTTGTGAGTATGCCACCACGCTTCCCGCTGCCGAACTGATCCGATCCTGATATGGCGTTAATCGCACCCCCTTGCCAGACGGCTGCGAAGCCTTGCGAGTAGTCCCACCCTGCGACCCATATCTCGGAGCCGAACCGCCACAACTCGGCGCGATAGGGAGCGCGTGTTAGCCCCGATCCTACTGATTCCGTCGAAGCCATTTCCACGTATGAAGAGCCATAATAGACCCGCGTTAGAAGGGTACGGCTTCCGCCAGTGAGGTTGCGGAACTCAGCAGCCCAATCAATGGTAATCTTCTCCCCGTCCGCCCATTCATCCGAAGGGATAGATGCTTCGATCACGTCAATGAGTGAAGCGGTATCGGAGCAGTTGCGAATCGTTGGGGCGTACAAGCGTGGCACGCCAAGCCCCGCCACTGGTACGTTAGCAGCGGGGATGGTATCGGCGGAACCCAGTTCAGTGATAAGCCCGCCGGACACTTTTAGCGGCTTCACTTCTGCCATCGTTAAGCCCTCACGACAACGGTGCCGGGTTCAAACGATAGCTCTGTTGCGCTAATCGCAACGCCAACCTTTTGCACTGCGTTGCCGCTTCCTGTTGGTGCTGTCGCAGTGATCCCACCGGCTGTGGTGCTGAGGTAGTACGTTGCTCCAATGGTCAACCCTGAAAGCCCCGTGATTGTGCCTTCAAAGTTGACCGTTCCACTTGCTCCGTTGCTAATCGCGGATGGAGCAAAACCGACGGCGAGCTTGCTGCTGTTGGCAGCGTCTGCCTTGCGAACCTTTGCGCCGGAAGAGTCGTGAACGTTGACTATGTCCCCCGCAGATATAGCCTCGCTTGCGGTCATCGTTTTTGAATCGCTTCCGATGCCCGATGGCATCATGGTGGTATCAATCTTGCCCCCTGCGTCAAGGGCAACAATCTTGCCGGCATCAGCCGCCCCGGCGGATGCTGTTTTTGCTTCGACCTCTGTGAGAACCCCGCTCACTAGTTGGACTGGTTTGTCTGCCATTGTGTCACCCCCTGATGACTGGTGTTGTTGTATGGATAAAGATCGTGGTTGCCGTCATGGCATAGCCGATGACTTGCGCAAACCCTGTTGCTGGTGGGGTATGGGATAGCATCCCATTCGTGGAGAGATAGAGCAACCCGCCCGGTATCCAAGCCCATCCCGCTTCGGTCATCTCTCCTCGCGTTCGGATGGTCGCAGTCGCCCCCGAAGAAGCCGCCCCCGTGGTAACGCCCAACAGCCTGCCAGCGTGATCGCTGGTTGCACTGCTGGCATAGATGGCGTGGCCTGCTGCGTTCGTTGTCACCACGCGATGACCCCCGAGAGATTCGCCCGCTGTGATGGTTATATCTTCACTGCCAGCCGGCCCGGGGACTCCAACCTCCACCACCTCAACGTCATCGCTCAGCACCTCGGAGACTGGTTGCCCATCCATCTCGATGACGCTCACCGTGGTCGTGATCTCTACGGTGTTCATGGCGTAGTCTCCACAACGACGGTTGCGATACCTCCAACCAGATACTCCGCGTCATCGTCATCCCCGCCGCTTGGAATGATCTTGATGTTCCAGCGGTACGGCTTTTCTTCCATGCCTTGCGTATCAGATGCGACCACCAACAGCCGCAACGCTGAATGGCCTTCGGATGTTGTGACGGTGACGGATGCCTCGACTGAGTCGCCCGACCCGTTAGCAGGAACGAAGTGACAGGTTGCCGTTACCCCTGTGAAATCTCTATAGGACCCATCTTCCAGACGGGAGCGGAAGACCCGTTCAAACTTGCAGCCCTGAAAGATCGTTAGCGGTACTTGGTTTTGCCCGTAGGTTCGCTTTGCCATCTATCCCTCCGATCGCTGATCTGTTGTCTGTGTTGCGCCACCCGTTACCCCATCTTTGCCTATCTGCGTGCCCGTGGTTGGACTTTTATCCGTGCCGCTATACTTTTCCTGCATCACCTGCATTGAACGCGTCAGAACGCCAGGGACAGGGATACCGAGCAACGCCGCTTTTTCGGTGAGGCTCTTAAACTCCCAGAGTGCGTAAAACCCAGCGGCAAGGCTTGCGACTTCCGGTTGCGCTTTTCCCCATAGCTGATAAATCGCACCCACCAACAACCAGAGATAGAGCTTGCGAACGATTCCCGTAAACAGCCCGCGAGAGCTTGCCGCTCTCCGTTGCATCGCGACGATATACCCACCAATCAGATCAATGGCGTTGAGGATCACCAGCGTCTGGACTACCCACGGCAGCCCAACCCATACCGAGACCAAGAGCGCTGCAAAACTTTCCGACCATAACACGATTTTTTTTTGCCAGCTCATACTTCACTCCTTACGACCCTACGATATGCCACACGCCCGCGCCGTCGGAGTATAGCACCCGCTGGCCGCGATTGGTGTTGATGGTGATGGATGTTGCCCCCTGTATCGTATCGGCCCCCGCGCGGTTTATCGTGATGTTCCGCGTTGCCGCTGTTCCCCCTTCGTCTTTGATTATCAGCCAACACACCGCGCTTGCTGCTGGCAGTGTCAACGTTGTTCCACCTGTTGGCGGTGAGACTCCAACGATCACCGTGTCGGAGGTGATGGTATGCGTTGCCCCTGTTACCGCCGCCCGCTTCGGAGCAAAGCCCGATAGGAAGGTGATCCCCTTGTTGTCAACGCTGAACTTGGTGGTCCCGTTCTGCTGCAAGTCTGCCAGCTTCCCCGTGCCGATGTGGTTGGCCTCGAGCAACGTTCCTGCGTCGGTAGAATGCGCGGCTTTCAGTGCAAAGACCGACCCCGTTGGGCTGGTGCTGTTGTTCCGCTCAAAGTACCCCGCCCGTCCTGTCCCCTCTGACTTCCCTTTGACTGCGTCCCCTGTCCCGTTGGTGTAGGAGTCCACGCCATGCGTGCTGTTGCTGCCGTTGTAGATCACAACCTCCACACCTTTCCCCGTCCCGTCCTGATAGACCTTCACCCCGTGTCCGCTACTGGTGAGCGTTGCGCGGTATCCGTTGCCTGTGTACGATGACCCCGTGTGTCCGATGGAGACAAGATCGGCGGCGGAACCGTTGCCACTCATGGAGACCTGAACGCCGATGGTGTTCAGTGTAGTGATAACCGCGCCCTTGCCGCTTCCAGTGAGCGTCACCACCAAGCCGTTCCCCGTGTTGGTGTTGCTGACAAAGAGGCAATCGCCGGACCCCGAGTGTGTGAGGTGCAACCCGCGCCCGCTGCTACTCTTACTCATGGTGATCCCGTGACCTGTCCCCGTGTGAGAGATTGCCACACCACCACCAGGCCCCACCATGCTAACGTCAACGCCGTTGCCGCTATACGTGTTCTGGACTCGCACCGCAGCTGTTGCGTCGGTGCTCTTGACGTGGAGCTTGCCAGTGAGCGATGACGTGATCCCGATCCCAACGTTGCCAGAGCTTACCGCGATAGGGCTATCCGATAGCGTCCGCGCCCCGCTTGCGTTTGGCACTCGATCCACCGTTAGCCCCGCGCTGTCTACGCATTGGGCAAGCGTCCGGTCTGGTGCTGTCCGCCATGAAGGTTTTCCGGTGATCCCTTTGATCCGGTTGGCTATCCAACTCAGAAGCGTGTTAATGATACCCGTGTCACCCGACGGCACAGCGGTATCGTCAACGGTAAGCTGGACCGTCCCAATCATGTCCGTCGCCACGTTGCTGATGATCTGCACCTGCGAGACGGTGCTGTCATCCGTCGTGACTTTATCCCGTCCGATACTCTTGCGGCGCAACCCTCTGATCTGACTTGGCATGGGGCTATCCTCCGGGCGCGATTAGTTGAACTTCCGCAGCAGATTCATCGGATGTTATCGCGGTGATGAACGGATCGCGTGCTGCGATACTCAGCAACCCACCGGCAAAGGTGGCAAGGTCAATATCTGCGACGCTTCCGAGGTCGTTCAAAATAGCCTGCGTTGGCGGCACGTTGAGAGTGACCCCGATCTGGTTCCACTTTGAGAAGGTCGCGGCGATGGCTTTCGTCACTGCGTACGGGATGCCGCTTGTCCAGTGCGTATCCAACAGCAGCAGGCGCAACGGAGACCACAACACATCGAAGGGAGAGGTCCAGACCGATGGCGTTGGGAGGTTGCTCGGTAGTCCGTTCGTGCAATCGGTTCGCGTGGTGCTGTCCGATGTCCTCACCCCAACATAGCGGTGGTAGATCAGCGCAATCTCTTCGCTTGCCCATGCGGGTTCATCGAAGTACACCAGCAAGGAATCTGGCAGCGTTGGCTTGCCAACCAATAGCACTTCCTTCGTCGGAAATATCGTGTTCCAACTGTCATCTACCAACGTGTTGAGGTAGTAGGAGTCGTTCACGTCACCGATCAGGATGCTGTTGTGGTGCGTACTTGGAACCGAACGCTTCGCGTCTTCCATCGTCCCCCACTCTTGAACCGTTACCGTCTGGACATCTCCAGAGGAAGCCCGCGCAACATCGCACTCAGCACCAGCAATAAGGCTCTTCCGAACGACCAGCTTCGTTTGTCCTGTTGCGTCTCCGATGCTTACATTACTAACACGCTGCGCGTCCAACATCCCCTCAAAAAATAGAGTCATCTCCCCGTACGGTGAGTCATGCTGAATCAGTAGCCGCGCTCCAAAACTCTCGCATGATGCTTTTAGAAAGTCCCAGAGAGTTTCATACTCTGCGAACCCTTCCAACAGCCACCCACCAACGTACTCCGATGGCTCTCCATCGAAGTACACCAGCCCGCAAAAGTGCGCTTCACTCTCTGCTGGTGATCCTGTGTATGCATCGGATAGATCGGAGAGATTGCGCTTGTAGAGCTTCAACACTCCAAGCGGTCCAATATCTGAGGTGTAGCCGCTGGCAATCGAGAGTCTCATCGTTGCTACGGTCCCGATGTTCGCAGACAGCAAGGTCCCAACGGCGTACGTTATCGCGTCCCAGAGACCACTATAAGTGAACCAGATAAACCGCTGTTGAGGAAACCCGAACAGGGGCCGGGGATCGGTCCCGTATCGTATCCCGTAAACGGCGTTATCGGCCGCTTTCTCCCAGATGTAGTACGCCGCTTCCGTGGTCTTCGTTGGGTATGGGTCCCCCATGTAGCTCATCATCATCCCTGCGATGGTCGCAGGCTTGACCGTCTGGAGTGCCCAGAGAGCGAGGTGGGTGGTGGCCGCTTCGTACGTCATCCGAACCACGGTCTTCGTTCCGCTCTCTCGGTTCGTTAGCTCCACGAGGTCAAGCTCTTCCTCGGTCTTCCTCTCCTGAACTCCCATGTACTCCGTCGCAAAGCTCGCCACTGCAAGTGCACTGTTACCCAAGTCGGATGTGAGGGAGAACACGTTGACAACGTCGAAGGTCCACGCGGGACCGCCAGGGGTATACTCCCCCTCGCCAATCAGCACGGGAGTGAGAAGGTAGTCTATGAAGTCTTCCCAGTCGGAGTTCCCTACGCAGCTTTGTAGGTCGAACTTAAACGTTCTCGTTGGAGGGTCGGGGCACCCAATCGGCAGCTCATCATATCCAGCTTCACCACTTGAACCGCTCTTCAAAATCCCCGGCGGAAGCTGTATCCAGTTTGTCACCCCTTCTGCTGGTGCTGCTCCCCATGCGGGCGCGTTGGAGTAATCCCGTGGTGGGGACGATATAGCAGGCATCACCATCAGCCGCTTCCGCTGGTGGGGTGTCTGATAGTCGTGGTAGTATATGGCGGTTCTTGGCATCGCGCTATGTGATGGATACCCCCACTTGCGGAAGGGCTGCGGTGAGAGTGATAACGCAACCGATGGTCACGCCGCCTAAGTCGGATTCCGGTGGGTCGAACTTGGCAACAACGGCAAGGGGTAGCATGGTGTTGGCTTCACCAATCGCCGCCCAATAGTCGTAATCCGTTGGGGTTCCTGTTGTGGTGTTCGTTCGATCTGAACCCGTTACGCTCTTGATGTGGAGGTATCGGGCGCGAAGGTATCGGCGAAGCAACTCGAAGTCACCCTGATCCCAATCGCCTTGCTCAACGCTAAAGTCCTCAACCAGTAGCTGCCACTTTTCCCGTTGGACGATGTTCTGCGATAGATACCCATCAATCCCCACCTCAGTCTCTCCCAGTGCATCCTGTTCAGGGATAGGAGGAACAGCCCAGCAGTACAAGGTGATATCCTTGTACGGTGAGTTCGCGTAGACAGCTTGGTTGCTGCAACGCAGCACAACCGTGATCGGAGAGTATGGCATAGCAGTAAATTCCTTGACAATGCCGCAACGGCTTGGACAAAGATAGCGGCCATTGCGGGCCGCTATCAAAACGAGGTTACAGGACTTTAGGCCGTTCCCTTTTTTCGGCTATCCGCTTCGTGTTGCCAGCGGTGCGCTCGGTGGATTCTGCGGTGTGTGCGGTGTTGGCTCTGATGGCTGACAACTGCAATGAGACCTGCTTCAAGGATTCCCCGATCTGTTCCTGCTGTTGCTCCACGGCTGCCACTCGTTGCATCGCATGGACTGCAACTTCTTGGGCTTGCACCGCCGTCCGCGTTATCGTCCCCTTCATGCTGACCGCGTACTTCGATAACTCGACTGATTCCTGGCGTGGTACGCTCGGCGCGTTATGTAGTCCGTAGTACTCTCGCAATGGCCGCCGTTTTTCGTTGGCCCACTTGACTGCTGCGAGGTTGTCCCCGGCCCCCAACGCTTGGGCGTTGATAATGCCTTCGCCCGGGGATACCCAGCGCAGTTCTTGGTCATCCCGTGGACCACCTTTCCCACGTATCGGGACTTCTCCATCTTTCGCCTTCTTGGCTGATGTCAGCGATGCCTTCGCGATGCCTGCCAGCCCTGTCAGGACGGCGGCTAACCCAGCTGCGACTGCCAGACCGAACGGGCCAAGTTGCGCAACGCTCACACCGTACGCAGCTGCAACCCAAGCAGGCAGCATCGCAGTGATGAACGCCAACGCGCCGTCAATAAGTGCGGCGTACATCGCGTCGCTTGCAGAGCCTCCTGCTGCAACGATCTTTGAGAACGTCGCAATGGCAACGTTGGCACTGGCAGCGTACACCTTGCCCAACGCCTTCGAGCGGTCTTCTTCTGCCTTCGTTGCTTCGGCTGATGCTTCGCCGTACTTCGTCACCGCAGCTTCCTTTGCATCAATCGAAGCGGTGTAATCTTCCGCGCTCTTCGATGCAATGGCGTTGGCGGTCTCTGCGATAGATGACGTGACTTCAATCCCCGCCTCTTGGAACGCCTTGCCGATGTCGAACGTCGCCTGTGCCTCTTCCTCTGCAATCTTTTGCCGCTCTTTCGCTAGGTCCCCAAACTTCTGGTTGAACTGTTCCAGCGTGATCTCTTTTCGCTTTAGCTGTTCCTTCAACGCTTGGACTTCTTCTCCCAGCTTCTTCTTCTCTTCGTCGAGTTGCCGTTGCCGCTCTTTATCTACCTTCTGCCCGAACTGTTCTTGCAGCACCTCCAACAGCGTGTAGTAGGCCTTCCACAAGATGGATGACTTCACGAGATAGTCTTGCTGTATCTTTTGCCGCTCTTTCGCGGACTTACGCAGCACCTCCCTGATCTTCGCTTCGTTCCCTTCAGCGGCGGCTATCTCTTCCTGCTCTTTCTTCCGAAGCTCCAGCAGTCGAAGCTCCCGCTCTTGTTCGGCAAGGTCTTCAATCGCTGCGATTCGATCCCGCTCTCGTGCGTCTTCAATCTCTCGCTCCGCCTCTGCAACAGCCCGCGCTTGCTCGGTCGAGCTTTGCTCGATAATCCGAACGATGGCAGGGCTGTTGGCAACGAGGTCTTTGCGCGTTTGATCCAGTGCTGCTTGCGATGCTGCTACCCGCTTTTGCGCCTCTTCCTTTTCGGTCTCTGTTGTCGCAGCGGCAAGGTCAGCCTGTGCCAACTGCAACGTTGCAAACGCATTCTTGTATGCATCAGACTCAGAGATTGCAGCAGCAACAGCCGCAGCCCGTTCCACCTGCAAGATTTCCAACCGCTTCGCTAACCGATCCGTTGCCGCTGTTGCCGTCTCTCCCTTGATGGCCTCTAACTCAGCCTTAAGGTTCGCGCCGATTATCTTGGAGTTTTCGGCCTGTATCTTTGCCGTCTCTGCGAGGTCTTTTTTGAACTGCTCCAGCCGCTTCTCTCGGCCTTCTTTGTCTATCTGCGCAAGGTCAACCTGCAAGCGCTCATCAACCGCCTTCTGCGCTTCGGCAACGGCCTTGTTGGCTAACTCGATGGCCTCGCTCTTCGTGACGACTTTCCCCTCAAACTCTAAGGGCTTCCCCTCTTTGACTGCGTCGTTAATCTTTGCAACCTGTTCCTTTAGGTCTGCGTCTAACTTGGCCTTCGCTTCGTTAGCAGCGTCCAGCTTCTTTTGCTTCTCTCGCTCTACTTCATCGGCGATGGCATCCGATGCGATACCCGCTCGCGTCTTCGCCGCTTCTTCTGCCAGCTTCGTGCTGAACTTGGTGATGTCTGTGGCGGTCTTCTCTTCTGTCTTCGCCTGTTCTTGCCCTGTCCGAATCTTGAACTTCCGTTCCCGCTCTTCGGCTGCGTTGTTCGCTTTCACCGCAGCGATGGTGTTCTTCGTCTCTTCCTCAATGATTCGCTTGTTGGCGGCAATCAGTCTGGGGATTTCTTGCAGGCGTTGTTGCTCTGCGACGGTCCGCTCTGCTGCGTTCTTCTTTTGGATGCTGCTCAGCTCTTTCTCGAGCTTGATGTTCTCTTCAATCTTGTTGAGTGCGGCCCCTGTCCCAGTGCTGATATTCCCTTGCATCTCAGCCCGCGCCTTCTTGTAATCTTCGGCCAACCCTTTCGCTTCTTCCCGTGCCTTCTTCGTTTCGTCTTTGATCCCTTCCACTGCGATCCCTACCGACTTCGCTTGCTCACCGGAGAGCTTGAACTCCGTCCCCAACTCTTTAACGTCGCCCTTGATTAGCCCCACCTTCTTCCCTTCTTGCACCGTCTCTTGGAGCTTCTCCACGTTCTCGCCAACCTTCCCCTTTAACGCAGCGTATTCAGCTTGCAGCCGTTGGATTTCTTTGGGGTCGTTAGCCTTGCTGATCTGCTGTTGAAGTTCCTCCATCTTGGCGCGGTTCTTCGTCAGCTCATCGGCTTGTCCTTTCAGTCCATCGGTGAACCCCTGCTGCTGCTTTAGTAGGTCCGCTCCAAACGTTTTCTTGTTGGCGTTGGCCAGCTCTTGCGCCTTCTCCACGTTGATCTCGGTGGCGTTGCCAAGCTCATCGTATGCGGTGACGGCTTGGGGGACTTGCTCACCGATAGCCTTCGCAAGGTTGGCACGCTCCACGTCGGTCTTGGCTGCTTTGTAGTCAGCAACGAACTTGCCGATCTGATCCTGCGCATCAATCTTCTGGTTTATCGTTGTTGCTTGCGCTAACGCCTCTCCCAGCTTCTTATCTCGCAGCCCTGTCTCGATCTCTGCAATGGAGTCTTTAGCGGTGGTTTGAAGGTTGGCAAAGATTCGTTTTCCCTCTTCATCGAGGTTGTCAAAAACGCCCGTAGTCTTTGCCGCTGTGAAGCTCTTTTCAAACTCTTCCTTTGCAGTCGCAACAACCTTCTGTTGGTCAGCTATATCCTTCTCGAGTTCGGTGGTATCCAACCCCGCAGCCTTGCGCTGCGAGAGGAGTTCTTGTTGCTCTTTTAGCTTGGCCTTCGCCTTCTCGTATGCATCCCCTTGCGCAAGAATCCCCAACACGATCTTGTTGTTGTCTTCGTTCTGCGCGGCTCCGTTTTCTTTGGCAGTTGCAGCGAACTCATCGAGTGCCTCTTCGTTGAGCTTGATGACTTCCCGCACCTTGCCGTTAGCGTCCACCACTTGCTCGATAGACTCCACAGCCCCTGGCGCTTCCTTCGCGATGGCTGCCGTGATGTTGGCCTTCTCTGCGTCGGTCTTTGCTGCTGCCAGCTGCTTCCGAAGGTCTGCCAGCTTGCCTGCCTTATCCAGATCACCACGGATGGCGATCCGGTTCTCCAACGCTTCCAGCCCTTCGTCAATGGCCAACTTGGCAAGCTCTTCGTTGACCTTCTTCCCGAACCCTTTGCTGAACGCATCTGCTGCGGAATCGCCCAACCCGAAGAAGGATTCAGCGGCTCCAAGAACGTCACCCGATAGGAGCTTCCCAACCGTGTCACCGATACCCTTCGCCACTGCCGAGATTCTGGCAGACAACCCAGCAACAAAGCCTTGTATCTCGATGATGATCTTACGGATGAAGGAAAACGCATCTTTCAGGATGTTGCCACTGCTGCCAGCGGTCTCGATCCCACCCGTCAACCCTGCGATCGCTTCCCAGATTGCGGTGACGATTTCCCAGCCAACACGGAACGGAAGGACAACCCACTGAAAGATCAGCCCCCCGACTTCCACTAAGAGGCTCCCAATCTGCGAGAGAGCTGGCCCCACTGTATCTATCACCGATGCAGCAAACCCGACCACTCCACCGATCAGCGCGTCAAGGACTTTCCGCACTGGTTCGACGTTGTTATAGAGTAGGTAAAGGGCCGCACCCACTGCAAGGATGGCGGCGATGGCGATACCGACGGGACCGGTGATTGCAGTCCACAACGCGCCGAAGCTAAAGGTCAGCGTCCCTGTTGCTGCGTTGGTAACGAACAGGCTGGGGACTAACGTGGAGAGTAGTGAGGTCGCGAACTTTGCGATGTTCGCGCTTATGCTTGCAGGGAAGAGGTTTTTCAGGTTAGCAAACGTGGCGATTGTTGGAGCCGCTTGCGCGATGCCTCCCAGTGCTGCGGTAAGCCCGCCCCCGAGCGTGCTGAACAGTGAGATGAAACCCGCTTGAACATTGTTTAGCAGGACCTTCATCTTCACCTCTGCGCCTTCGGCTTGCACGGCAAAGCCTTCGGCAACAGAGCCTCGCTTGGCAATGCCTTCAAGGTCTTCCATTGCCGTTGCCGCGTTTGCACCGGAGAGCGATAGGACGGTGGTCGCGGCTTCGATGGAGCTAAAGACTTGCGGCGCGGACTTGCCCAACGCGGTGAGGGTTGCGCCGATCTTCCCCGCTGCGGATTGCAGGGATAGCTCCCCGTTTTTGATCTGCTCGATACTAACGCCCGCTTGCTTCATCACCGCCGCCAACGCAGGGGTCGGCTTCTGCATCTCGACCAACAACGCCCGGACCTTCGTCGTAGCGTCGGAGGTCTTTATGCCTTGCTTCGTCATGGTGGCGATGCTTGCGGCGATCTGCTCGAACTTCACGCCCGCCGCCGCTGCAACCGGTGTCACCTGCGAGAGATACCCCGCAAGTTCGTCAACCGAGGTAACGCCCAAGTTGAAGGTGTTGAACAGGATGTCGGACACCTTCCCCGCTTCGGTTGCAGCCATGCCGTAGGAGTTCAACGTCGCGGCGATACCGCTCACCGCTTTCCCGATGCTGCTACCGCCTGCGATGGCAAGCTGTGACGCTGTTTGCGCGAAGGCAAGAGCTTCGGCGGGGTCAACGTTTCCAGCGGCATCGGTCTTGATGACACCCGACCCGATACCTTCCCCGATGGCAGACGCGATGTCGGCAGCAGCATCCGGCACGCTCTTGGAAAAATCGAGGATGGAGTTCTCGAGGTCTTGGAAGTTTTTGACCCCTAACGCACCAATATCGCGGAGCGCTTTATCGAACTCCCTGAACGGCCCCGATAGTGCTTCAACCGCAGCCGAAATCTGTTCGGTTGCTTGCACCACTTGGTTGAAGTTGAACGCGCTGTTATCATCCGGCTCCGGCGGGGTGGGCTTTGGCGACGGGACTTCCGCTCCATCGCCAAGCCCTTTAATGCCGCTCTCCACCTCTTGCTTGAGTTTGGAGAACGCGCCTTTTATGTCGCTGAAATCCAGCGCAATCTTGATGGAGAGAACACGGCCAGCCATAGGTTGATCCTTGCGCGATTGGGGCTGCGGCTGTTAGTGTTGTCAGTTGCTACCGACCAACGGAGAGACGGAGACCGTCATGCTGCCGATCCCGCTCTCTACGTGGACAAACTCCACCCTGTAAACCCGTTCGCCAAACGAACGTTCCGCCGACTTCTCTTGGCTCCACTCCAATCCCCTGATGACCTCATCAAGCCAATCCACAACGGGCTGCCCTTTCCCTTCGTTTGCAGGGTCTGCCAGTCCATCAGGATCACGCCCGCCACACTCCACCCAAGCAAGGACGCTGGCCATCAGCTTCACAGCTGCGACGTTGTACGCCTTGCGCCCAAAGACCACCGTCACGCTAAGGGTGTGGATGTTGCGCGGGTCTCCGACCATCTGCACCATGAACGTGGGGCAAGCGGTACTCCTTCCGAAGATGTGCATCCGCCCGTCTATCGGGCCGCCTCGTTGGAACTGAACAGCACCGTACTCCGCACGCTTTAGCAGTTGCGACAACGCGCCCCCACTCACTCGGATAGTGTCATGGCCAACATCGCTATAGCGCGGGTCGCATGGTGGGGATGCGTGTAGTGATAACATGGGCTAACGTCTCCGTGGTTGCTTTGCGGTCTTCGTTGCTGCGTGTGAGTTTTGGATCACTTCGTCTGCGAGTTCAAAGATTTCGTGCGCGGTCCAGTCTTCCACCGTGGTCTGGTTTAGGCTCCCCTTTGACCAATGGGTAAGCATCCCAATCGCTCCATCTATCATGCCAACGATGTCCCCATCCGAGAGGTCTTTCCGGTGATCCAGCACCTTGCCACGCTTCGCAAAACGCCGTGCGTCTGCGAGGTAGCTCAGTCGGTTTGCTGGTTGCCCGGTATTGACGTTATCGGAATCTTTAGGCGCTCGACGGCTTGCGCTCCCAGTCGTACTAAAAAGCCACGGATAGCGCCCCGCGGCGCAAGTCCGTTGGAGGTAAAAAAACGGTAGAGCGCCCCCATCATTTGCGCAATGGTCAAGTCGGCCATGTGGGGGATGCGGTCGGTGACGGTTTCACGGTTGTACTTGCGTTCATGCTTGCGGATGTAGAGCCGTGCGAACAGTCGCGCCGTTGCTTCTTCGGAGTCTGCAAACCCTTGCACTACGCGGCCAATGTCTATCGAACCAGATGACGCGCTTACTCCGAGTGCCTTCAACTCATGGACAACATCACGCATCTGCAACGCCGTCATCTGCAACGCCGGAACCAGCCGATACGATGCAACCACCTTCACCTCTTCCAACGTCTCGTTGTACTCTTCCACAACGATCTCGCTTGCCGCTTCTGCCATGCTGGCAAGCCATTGCAGCAGGCCGTCGATTGCTTGCTCGGTCGCACCTGCGAAGATGTCCCGCACCATGATGGGCGCAGCTTCATCTCCGACAATCTCAGCGGCAAGCCGTTCCGCTTCGCTTTCTTGTTCTCGTGTCAACGGTAACGCCGCCGCTTTCTTCTTGGACGGTGGTGGCGTAGCTGCTGAATCGCCAATCGCCCCAGATGGGAACGCATCTTTTAGTGACATAGGGAAGTCTCTTTGTCTTGGGGATTTATCAGCCCCGGCATGATGCCGGGGCTGACCATTGTAGTACTATCCAGCGTTATGCTGGCGCGTTTACTTCGACCGCTCCGAAGTAGCTCCCCGAAGTGATGTTCAGGGTGGCAGGTGTGGTGAAGTCTGCTGCAAAGTTCGGGAACGTCGCAGCGTCCAGTGTGATCGTGATTGCGTCGGTTGCTTTTAGTATAGTGAACAGATACTCCAGCGAGCCGTTAGCTGCAATCGTTGGCTTGTTCTTGAGCTTGACAAGCAACCCGATGTAGTCGTGTTTGCCTTCGATGGCGCGGCCTTCGCCGTGTCCCTCCAGAACGACCATAATGATCTTCCCTTGCGCCGCAGCGGGGAAGGTGAAGTACTCAGCCATTCCGGTCTGATCCGTGGTGATCTTTAGCTCATACTTGTACTTCGAGCTTGTGGTTACTTCGTTCCCCCCCTCTGTGGTCTTTGTGTTCTCCGAGAACCCGGTGTTCAGTTCGGTGTTGGCACGGATTGGGCCAGCCACGAACGTATCTGCTGGGGATAGTGCATCCCCATCGGTGTTGGCTACGGCCTTTAGATACCAGTAGTCAGAGCCGAAGTCTTGCATCCGCTCTTGCAAGGCTTCCAAAGAAAAGGTTGGCATGTGCGTCTCCTGATTGGTGTTTGATTACCGCCAGCTTGGGGCCGTCTATGAAACCGATACCGATACAGCTTTTGTGTTTTCTATTGCCGTCGCACCGAGGTCATCCAGTGCATCGGCGGGTGTCTCTTCTTCGGCTGCAACTTGCTTTGCAGGAACATCGCTGAGCACTTCATCGCAGCGATGTCGTTGGCTTTGCAGGTGTGCGAGTTCCTCAGCAGATACCCGAATAACCGCGCCTGCTTGGGGTGTTGGTTCGTTGCCGCGATGGCGGCGGTATGGGTGCGAGAGTCGAACCAAATACGTCTCTGCGTTTGAGTAGTTTTCCATATCGTTTCCCATGATGTTGCGCACCGCTTCAATGGACTCAGGTCGCCAGAGCGTTGCGTTGTGAGTTGCCAGCGGTCCAGTGTTCCCGTTGTGCCGAATGACAACGTAAAGGTCTTCCCTGCGAAGGTCTTCCACTGTTCCACGTGGAAAGGTTCCCAAGAACAGGTTATCCTCTCCGATCTGTTTGTCTTGGAACGGATACCGATCCCACCATGTGCGATGGTAGCAGAACGTCCCGCCCATGATGTACGGGTTGCCGCTCGGTATCTGTTGGCTGTTGCTGTATCGCAGCACCTGCCTATCTGATGGCCAAAAGAAGTATCCGCAGTTCATCCCGTTTATCAGCGTCATCGGGTCACGGAGCAGCCGTTGCACTTGCACCGCGATGCGGTCGGGGTGATGCCAATCGTCATCGTCCCAGTGAATGATGACCGCGCCGCGTGGGGATTGCGCAATGGCTTTGTTCCGCTTGGCTCCAATAGTCCCCGCCCCGTCAACAACAACAATCTCGCGAAGGTGAGCCGGATAGCTTTGCCGTTCAAAGTACATCCGCGCCAACACTGCGAACTCGGAGCGGCTCTCCGTGGTTGGCATGATTGCGACAACGTGGGGAAGTGTCATCATGGCTTCCCCTTGCGTGATGTTGATCTCCGATATTGAGCGATGAACAGGATGAACGTCGTTGCGTCAACCATGCCGTTGGCTCCGTCTTTGATCCGTGGGTGATAGGTCTCAATCTCGAACCCCACCATCGTCCCCCACTCAGTACCAGCATCATACCCAACAGCCCCATCGGATGAAGAAGCGCGGTAGGTGAAGAGCGCGGCGCGAACCGATTGCAGCAAGGTGTCGGTAAGGTCATCTATCTCCGTTGCTTGCGCCGTGTATCTCAGTTCAAGCATGCACTGCGTGGTCTCTATCTTCCCCGCCTCTCTCTTGGGGTCTTGCTCCACGGCGGTGTCTATCACCTTCCAAACGCCATGCGGCTTGCCCCCTTGTGGGGCGATCCGTTCACGGAAGGTGATCCCTTCCACCGTGCTAAACAGCGCGAGCAACTCACCGCGAACCATCGCCCTTGCGCTTGTGTAGTCACCCATTGCTCCCCTCTGTGATGTCGTGGATATTGCTCAGCATCGTTGTGTGCGGCGTTCGGCTTCGGTCATCCCGCCGATACCGATACGCGGCCAAGTGCTCTTCCAGTGCGTAGAGGTGTGCGTTCCTGGGTTCCGTGTCGTGGACAACAACCACCTCAGCCGTTACCCCGAGTTCCTTCATCCGCCGCAAAACAGCAGCACGCCCGAACCCCTCCGACTCGCAGTCAATGAGTACCAACCCGATACGCTTCGGCAGTAGCTCGACAGCCTTCCAGCTTGCCTCGGTGAGGTGAACCGTTGCGCGACTCAGCACCGTCGGTGATGTCGTTTTGTAGAGCCACTCCCTGTCAGTCTCCACAACGATGTGTTCCGTCTTTAGCTCTTGTGCGAACGCGGAGATCAGCGAAGTGGAGTGATGACCTGCACCAAACTCCACGACGGGCAAGGGGAGCGGGCAAGGGGTTCCATCTATCTCGCTGATAAGGGCGTTCATCTTGGAGCTTGATAACATGAACGCCAGCCCCGTTGCCAGCAATGGCACGTGCGTGCCATAGCTATGCGGGTAGTCAACGCACAGGCTGATGAGGCTCATCGGTTTGGTCGTTAGGTTTGATCCCATAGCCGGACGATTTCCGTTGCGAGAGTGGACTCCATCGCAGGCACTTCCTTCCCTTCCCAGTCCTCAACCCCGGGGTAAAAGAACGGACGCTCTGGGAACGAGACGTTGAACTCACTTGCGAACTCATGGAACAGCGGATACAGTAGCTTCTGCGTGTCAATGCCGTACTCCACTGCCAACCCGTTGGGAATCGTCTCCGGTTCAAAGAGGCTATTGGGCGCGTTGGGTGCTAAGCCTCTGACGGTGTCCCCGCTACGTATGGCGATGCGTGGCGATGTGGACTTGACCCCTTTCGGTGGTCCAGCTTTGTCCATGTGTCGAACGATGTACGGTTGCAAGCGATACGCGCCGCGCTGAATGGCTCCCTTCGCTATTGGAGCTATCCCCGAAAGGATGGCCGTAAAGCCGCGTTGCACATCCGAGAAATCCGCAGAGTTGTCAGCCATTACACGCCCCTCCGTTTATACTCTGCTAACCGCTTTTTCCATGCTGGTTCAACCTCCAAGAAGATTGTTGTTCGACCTCCGAGGCCTGCCCCATCGGTTGCCGATTCTTGCTTCAATCCGAACCGCCTTGCGCCTTGCTCCGATTGCTTCCATGCCTCGGTAACGAGGTCAAGCATACACCGCTGGATCAGCATCGGAATCTCCGTATTCCCGTCGTTCGTTCCCACGGTATACCCCACCAGTAAGGTGGCGCGATACGTTAGCCCCGGGTCGAACCCTCCGAGGTATCGCAATACTGGAACTTCGTTCAACTCGATTGCATCGTATTCGCTTGATGGGATTTCCGTCCAAGCGTCTCCTACCTCATCCTGATACTCCAACTTCACAACAGTCGCAGGGTGATAGCCGTGCACTTTCGTTGTGCGTCCCGTGCCTGCGAACTGGAACCGGATGTTGCCGATGCTGCTGATGGTGGTCTCTTTCCCGATAGGCTGCTCGCAGTAGTCTTCAACCACCGAAGAGGCAAGCTCTATCCAGCGGGTAACATCGCCGTCAAGCGCGTTATCCGCAAGCGATAGGTGTTCTTTTGCTTTAGTCAGGAAGAGAAGGTTTTGCATGATCTTGCGGCTCGATAGGTTTCCTTGCTCGGATAGCCTACGGGGTCAGCCCGCCAGCCCCAACCGGCGGGTCTGACCCTTTCGGCGTTTGTCATTTGGACGGTGCTGCTTTCTTTGCTTCGGTCGAGATGACCTCGGCAATCGCAACGCCGTCTTTGTCTTTCTCCGTGTACTTCTTTAGCTCATCTTCTCGTATCTGGAGAGTGGCTCCGGGGTTGGCTCCAAAGTGAGCTTTCAAGAGCTTCACGTCAACCATCTTAACGATTTCTTGGTCTGCCATGTTGGTGCTGTGTTTAAGGTTTAACAGGTGGGGAACGGCCTCCCAAAGAAAGCCGCTCCCACGGTTCATGCTTAGGTCGTGGAGGTCTTAAGTACTCCGAACACGCCCGGCGCTGGGAACGCTTGGCCGAACGCTTGCGTGATCTCCAACGCGCTACGACGAACGCCACTTAGTGCCGTGCCGTTGTAGCTCTCTTTGAATATCTCGATGCCAAGCCCTTCACGCTCTCCCCAATAGGCGTGCTTGGAGAAGTCTCCAAACAGCGCGGATGCCGTAGTCACCGCATCCGTTGGGAAGCAGCTATCAGGGACAACGATACAGCGCTTGCCCATTGGAGTGATGAACGTGTTCGGTCCAATCACACCAAGAGCGTTGCCGATTGCCGGCGGCTGTTGCAGGTTCCAAATCGGGCGGTTGTCTCCATCAATCTCGGTTGCTAAGTACCCGAAGGTGGATTGCGGGAAGATGAAGATTCCGTTTGCAGTAGATGCCATGTTCACAGAGAACAGAAGCCGCTTAAGGTCAACCCAAGAAACAAGGGCGCGGGTGGTCTTACCGCTGTTGGATGCGCCACCCTGATAGGCCGTGTTTGTCCCCGACGTGTTAATGATCCCCGTATGGTTTGCACCCGTACCGGACCCCTTGAAGAACTGCTCGTCTCGGAGTTGCGCCATTGCGCGGCCAAGCTCTTCGGTCATAAACCGGATGAACGCTGGCTTTGCATCGCGTAGCAGTTCGCGAGTAACCAAGAACGCAGCCGCTCCAGTCTTTGCCACCATTGCGGTCTGAGCGAAGAAGCTGGTGGAGTCAATCGGCGTAGGAGCCGCTTCCTCTCCAACCATCGCGGCGGTCGTGGAGCCGCCACGGTTCAGATACTCCGTCTTGGCCGTCATCGGATAGTTCCGTGCGATAGAAGGGACGTACCCGTATTGCTCAGCCGTCTGAATGATCTCACTGGACCAGTTCGCTGGAACAATCTCCACACCTTGCCCCGAAGAGCTTTCGTTGAAGTTGGCGCGAACAGTCTCAGGAAACTGATCGGGGTGAGCCTTGCGAACCGTCTCGATTGCGTCCACGCTCTTGTCGTGTAGTGCGGTGAGATACTCACCCAAGAACTTAGCGTTTGCAACCGCTCGTTTGTAGTCGGCTTGCGAGCGATAGATGGACGTGCTGCGCCCGATGTTGCGGACGTTGCGCTCTTCCTCTTCCTGCCAGAGTCCAAGCATCTTTGCGGGTGTTGCCCCCGATTGCTCCCCCGCTTCGACCATGTCGCGGAACTTGTCAGCCGCCTTTGTGAAGGCATCCGGTAGGTATGTGCCAACCGACTTCTCGATGTGGCTCTTGACCGCTTCGTCAAGGAGTGCCTGTGCCTCAGCAGGCAGCTCGAAGTTTTCTTTTCCCATGTGGGTCTCCTGAAAGTTGTTTGCTGTTCCCTGCTAGGCAGGCGTGGTTATACGGCGCAAGGACTCCACAAGGGAACCCGTTGTCAGCCGTACCGGCGGGGGCTGTGTTGTATCGGTTTCGGTTGTCTCTTCGTTTGTTGGTTCCGGCTCTCTCCCAGTACTCGCATCAGCCTTCGCCTTCGTTGTGAGCAACTCCCTGATGTCTGCGTTGTACTGCTCGATGTGTGAGCTAATCAGCTTTATCACTTCTGCGGTGGATGCTTCCTTCACCCCTTCCGCCTTCTCGGCTGCTTCTTCCTGCGATTCCACTTGCTTCAACACTCCAGCAATAAGGTCGCTCGCAGTGCGTAGGTCGCTCTCGTTCTTGGTGGATAGAACACGCCCCGCCTTGATGGTCTCCAACGTTGCCAACGCAGCCTTTGCGACGGCTGCCAGTTCTGCGGTGTTGCTCGAGAGGTTGATGCCAGCAATAACCCGCTTGGTGATCTGCGAAAACTCGTCAACCAACGCCCCAGCATACGCCACCCGTTGCTCTATCCCAGCAGTGGAAAAAAGCCCGTGTCCAGATAGGCAAGTCCACAACGCCCATTGGAACTGCCAGAACAGCCGTTCAACGGCTCCAAGAGTGATCTCCGCTTCGATGCTCTCCCCGAGTAACGCCGACTTCACTTCTGGCAGGTCGCTCCCTGTTGCCCCTTCGTTGCTCACCCGCTTTAGTGATCCTTCCAGTGCCTCTTGGAACTGTTCGGGGGTCATCCCTGCGATGAAGGCATCGGAGAGCGAACGGATAGGCACGACCACGTTAGTGGCACGCCATTCCGCAGGGGTCGGGGTTAGTGATGCTTCTGCAATAACCCACGTCTTGATCTCGCCGCTGTTGTCTCGGTTGTAGAGGTGTGGAGCCGTCCCTGTGGAGTACTTGAGTTTCCCCGCTTGGACCATCTCGTATATCCGCCGCTGATACTCATCGGCCATGTCGAGGACGTGTTCAGCCCATAACCCCACTTCATCCATGCGGACAACGTCCAAGTGTCCAACGCTGCGAGTCGCAAGCTCTTCCAGTGCGGCCTTCTCTTCGGGGGATTCCTTTCCGAGTAGGAGCGGATAACGGTGATGAATGTACACGTCCGAGAGTAGCCCTTTGCGATGGCCGAACTCGGTTGCGCTGGTGAAGTAATCGCCGTAAAGGTCGCGCCGTTCAGGACTGCCAAAGCTCAGGATATAGCCGCCAACGCGGCCATCACCCAACGCCTTCACTTCCCCGCCAAGTGCGATAATGGTCTCCGGTGCTGTGTTCATGTTGAGCTGTTAGGCTTACCCCGCCTGCGGGTTGGTTTGTGCTACGTCTGGAAGCGTGTAGCAGCGCTCCCGTGGTTGGTTGGGGTACTCTGTCCGCGTCCCATCTGCTTGGGTGAACATCCCTTCGTCATCTTCAACCTGCCCGTCTATCTTATGCGCTCCACGGACTCGCTTATCGCGACGGGTCAACCATGCACGTTTGAAGTCCAGCCCTTGCCATGCCTCTTTTTGGCTGGCGTTTATCGTGACTGCTGCCGTGGTCTGTGCAATCAAATCGGCACGCGATTCGGAGTAGGTCTCGAAGGAAGCCTGGATCGCTTTGGATACCTCTGCTTCCGGTCGGTCTTTCATCTTGCGAAGCAACTCCTGCATCTCGCGATGAATCGTGTCCACTGGTTCCTTGATAAGGGAAGAACTTTTGTCAACAGCCCGCTCCACTTGCTTGTCAAAGTCCGAGCGTAGCTCATCCCAATCCTTGTCAACCGTGTCGAACGCGTCACGCATAGACCAGTCCACTAAGGCAGCGCGGTCGTTCGCTGTTGACTTCTCCCACGCCTTCTTCGCATCCGCTGCGTTGAACGGGTCTTTGCGCTCATCTTCATCACGGGTAAAGGACCGGATACTCCCCAGGACTTCCTTCTCCAATGCACGAAGCTCGCGCTGGATGGTCCGCTTCAATAGCGCGGCATACTCAGCACGTGCGTCATCCTTGCGCAACCATAGCGCGGCACGAACAGGCTCCGATCTCGCTGTGTCTGCCAGTAGCATCCGCATGGTGCGGGCGGTCATCGCGTTCTCTACATCACCGCTTGCTGGCGTGGGTTGCTCTGTATCCCCTTGCTGTGCCGCTTCCTGTTGCGCTGGTTGCGCGTTTGGTGGTGCGGGCGGTAGTTGGGTAGGGTCTGGAGCTTTCGGGGCTTGTAGGGTATTGTAGGCGGCAAGAAGGTCGGGACGGGGGAGCAACATATCTGCCAGCGGTTCGGGCGACTCTTCCAGTCCCCGTTCCCGTCGCAGGTCGTTAATCGTTGCCAACCCGTTATCGAGACGGTGGACTTCATCCAGCCGAACCTCTTCGGGGTTGTCCCACTCTATCGGCTCGTACCCAATGATGACGTTGGGGTCTGCCAACTGCAAGAATCGCGTTAGCGCCTTTGCGCTTCGTTTCGCGTCGGGATCAATGGAGCGCTGGAGTGTGTGCCACTGACCTTTGAAGCTCGCAGCTGGAGCGGCGGCATCGTAGGTTCCGGTTAGGATACCCCACGGCACGCGGAAGATCATTGCCACGCGTCGGTCCACGTTCTCCGTCATCTCCGAGAGGTTGCGAAGGTTGCCCGTCGCATCAGCAATGACGGCTTTTGCGTTGCCCGGTAAGTAAAGGGGCTTCCACACGTTATCCGTCCCCTGATGTTCCTGCAAGAACTCTTGTACGAAGGTCTTGCGGTCAGCAGGTCGCACCTCTGACTGGGATTCGATGAACAGCGGCGGGATTGCTCCGTTGCGGAAGTGGTTGGTTAGGTGTTCACGGACGTAGTGACCCACGTCAATATCCGCAAGGGCTGCGGTGATGCGGCTGCGACCGCGAAGCCATTGCCCTTCCATCGTCCCCGATGGAGCCATCAGCGGCAAGAAGCAAAGCTCTTCGGTAGGAACAGGCATCGGCCCCGTTGGTGTCCAGACCTCATAACCGCCGATTAGCTGCCCCCCTTGCTTGCTTGGGAGTACCGTCACCAACGTCGCGGGGATCACCCAGATTGATTGCGGTACGCGCTTCCCCTCTCTCGGCATCCAAAGGAACGCAGCCCCTGCGATGCTTTGCCAGTGCTCGATTGCCTTCTGAATATCTTCCCACGTCAACCACGGGATCAGTGGATTCGGGTTCTCCATCAGCAACGCCATCCAGTGATCGGCTGGAGCCTCTTTCTTCCCCCCTTGCTCTTTGGGGTCGCGAACGTACACCTTCCACTCCAACCCCGCACGGGCTTCGGCCCTTTGCTCAATGCAAGCGTAACTCACTCCGAAGAAGCGGTCGAGGTGAGTGCGAAGGGTGGCGGCTCCGTATCGGCTGGCGAACCAACGGCCTGCCATCATGGGAGAGCTTCGCCGCAACACTGCTGATGCGACCCGCTCGCCAATCGCTGTAAGGTATGTTCGTAGGGTTGCCATGTTTACACTTTCTGCATTGCCCGAACCAGTAGCGCAAGGGCTTCGGCGCGGTCGGGGCTTCGCCCGCCAATCGCTGCCTTTACCTCGTCCTTGCTGACGATCTTGATCCCTCGCACTGTCTTCTCAAAGCGGTGCGCCTTTATCTCTTGATCCAGCAGCTTATCCGGTGGGAGTGCGATAGGGTCATCGCTGTAAGGGTCTAACGCTTCGCGAAGCCGCCAGTACATTTCAGCCCGCACGTTGTAGAACCCAAAGTTTCCTTGTTTGGACCGCGCCCCTGTTGCTGCTGCTGCGTTGGCTCCATAGACTCGATGTTCCCCGTCTTCCAGTGCATCGTATGCACTCCCACCCACGCCAATCTGGTCAATGACAATCGGCACAAGACCGAGGTCGTCACTGGTTTCATACTCTCGCAGCACAAGGTCCGCAACATCGCTTCCCCGCTTGGTCTGACTTCCTGGGACTGCGAGAAGGTCATCTATCCAACGACCGTACGCCTTCGCGATCACCGTGTTGTCTTCACCCCCACGGGCAACGTCTATCCCCATCGCGCTCAATGGCCCGGGCTTGCCACCGCTTGCCTTGCGTGCTGCTTCCCATCGGAGATGCGAAAGCTGCAACCACTCGGACGGGACAACCTGCCATTCATCGTCACGCACCGCGATTTGCATATCCCCGTAAAGCAGTTGGCTGCGAAGAGGCTCCGGCGTTGCTTGAAGGTTTGCCAGATAGGTCGCGTCTGCCATCAGGTACGGGTTATCTGTCAAGCGTGCTGGGATGAACGTCCGGCTTCGAGGGTGGACCGTCTCCCTTCCCCGTGGCGTGTCAACCTCAAACGGGCTGCCGCTTGGCACTTCCACCGTCTCACCGTTCACCACTGCGAACCATCGCAACTCGCCCGGGTTGGCAGGGTGTGGGTGCTCTTTGTCTATCCACGGTGCGAGGTACTCCAACACCCAGCTGCCTTCGGTTGTCGTTGGCGGGTTGAACGTGCTGATGACGCGGCAACGTTGCCCCGCACGGGCTGACCGGTTCCAACGGACGATGAACTCGTACTGCGTTCGGGTGAACTCTGTCACCTCATCAAAGACCTTCAAGTCGTGGGGTCGCCCCTTGTACTTGTTTTTGTCTTTTTCGTGTACGCAACTTCCGATCTCGATTTGCTGACCTGTGTCGAGCCGATAGATGCCGGTGTTCTCGTTGAGCTTCCCAGCGTCTTCGACAATCTCACGCAGCCGCTCAATGATGCTGCGAGCTTGTGGGTACTCCCTGCGAAGGATAAGGGAGCGGTGGTGGGCTGTCACCGCAGCACCTAACCCCAAGTCAGTTTTTCCGCCCCCTGCGCTCCCCCCGTAAAACACTTCATCGGCAGCGGATGCAAGTGCCTGTTGTTGTGGGATGTTATTCGGGTGCGGCTCCCAGAGCGGCTTCTGATTGCGCTGCTTGTGCCGCCTCGAGAAGTCGAATCCCTCAACACGGGCGTTTGGTAGCACCCTTTGGATCGCACGAGATTCAACATCGGATACAAAAATGGATGCGTTTTTCACCCGCTCGAATCGCTCTTTTTGTTATATTTGTATATGGCACATTTACCTCACAACCGGCGCACTTACGTGCGGAAATATCGAGACACCAACCGCGATTCCATCAATACCTATGTTCGGCAATGGCGCGCCGAGCGGAAGGCGTGGGCCGTCGCTCATCTTGGCGGCAAATGCGTGCAATGTGGCGCGGTAGATAACCTCCACTTCGATCATATTGACCCCGCAACAAAAGACTTTCACATTTCCTCTGCTATCAACTCTGGGCTTGAAAAACTCATTCAGGAGTTGAAGAAATGTCAACTTCTTTGCGCTTCTTGTCATCGGCAAAAGACCATCAAAGAACTTTCATCAGCCAAGCACGGATCAGCCCGGATGTACAACCGTTACAAATGTCGTTGCGAGTTATGTCGGGGCTGGAAACGCGACTACGACGCTACTCGCCGTCTCCGTCGCGGGAAGCGGCCTCAAGAAGCCTGATTCCCTTATCTGCCATGACACCGTGGAGCGTGGCAAGCTCGGCGGCTGGCTGCTTCCTGATGTAGTCTGGATCACCTGCGACCTCCGCTTGCACCTTGAGAGTTGTGAGAAGGGTTGCCAAATACTCCGAGAGTAACTCACCGAAGTCGTGTTGCTTTTTTAGTGCAACTTGATGCATCCGGTCCGCTGGAATCTGCTGCTTCCATCGAGAGACAAGGGACCTATCGATCTTGTAGTCCGCAGCAACTTCGCTGACGGATTGCCCTGCTAAAAGGGCTGCCATGACCGCCGCTCTCACTTGTTCGCTATGCGCTTTCCCTCTTGGCATTGCTGCTATTTCTTTTCTTCCGTCGGCCCTGCATCCTTTGCAAACAGGCCAATGATGAACAGGGCTACACTGAGAACCCCCGTTTGTACTTCCGTCGGGACTTCAACGATCCCAAGCGCGTTCAGCACCGTTGCAAGGCCTGCAATGATTGCCCCCGCTGTTGTCTTCCAGTTTCCCATGCCGCTTCTCAATAGGTTGATTAGTTGAACGATTGTCCACGCTGCTTTGATCTTATCTAAGAACGACACCTTAACCTCCCAATCCCCAACAGGGTCGGACTCCATTGGGTCGGGTGGTCGTATCGGTGGGGATGCATCTGGAGCTGGCTCATACCTGTCAGGCTCGCGTGTCTCCACCGTCGTGATTATCGGCTCGCTCATGGCTCGGTTAGTTCAGGCTTGCGGTCAGTATCTCCCCGCATTGGTTGCCGATGGCGCACCAGACTTGGTCTTGCACGGAGACGTTTAGGCTGCCTTGCCTCACTCTCACCGTCTCGGTGACAACGGCGCGGCAAAAGACCACGCCCGCAGGCTTTGCCAGTTCGTCTATTATCTCCAACGATAAGTCTCCGAGGGTGTAGAGAGCTTGCTCTATCGCCTTAGCAAACGGCGAAGGTTCAACGTGGATCACCATCCTTGCCATCCGAAAGCGATAGCCAAGAAGATCACCACCAAGAACCCGATAATGGCGGCGATTGCGAGCAAGTTCAAAAACTTCTCGGTGCTCATCCCTGCCATCTCCGTTTGGGTCCGGTGTCTATGTGGGTGAAGCTCCGATAACATCCAAGCCCGCCCATGTGCTCCCCGAATATCTTTCCTGCTTTGAGGTCTCGTTGCACCTCTTGCGGTGTCTTGCCTCGCACCACAAAGTCCGCCGCCGTGCCAAGCATGTGCTGCGAGTGTTTCGCGCCACCAATGGAGCGGTTGTAGGTTGGGGTTCGGTATCCGCTGTTAATATGAACCGGCGCGTCGTAGTACTCCCGAATCTTGTCCAGAAGTTCCACCGTCTCTGAAGAGATCAGCACCGTATCCGACCCATCACGGCAAGCGAACTCGCTCACCTTGAAGTGCCGCCCCACGGGCTGATCCCCGTCAGTGGTAACGCTGTAACGCTTGACTGGCATACGTCCCCCGCTGGTTGTTGTGTATCCTCACAATGATACGCAGGGGAGTGCGACGGTATCAAAACCGCCCGTTATCTCTCCATCGCCTTGCGCTGTTGGAAGTGCCTCTCGGCTGCGGATCGGTGAAGGTGAAACCCGTCGGCGATGCACTCCCACGTCGGGTTCCTGTTCGTGATGTTGCGAGTGTCCCAGCGTGCTATCTGATACCCCAGCACCTCTGCGCCTGCAACCATCGCGCAAAGGATGTGGTTCTTCGATACTGCCAGCACTTCACCCCATCCCTCTCCCTATCCAGACGATGGAGCCAACCCGATACGCGTCGGGGATTGGTGTCTTCGGGTTTTGTAGGTATGGCTTGCGGCGGCGTGGCATGGATGTAGTAACGTGGTCCATGTTGGTGTGCCTTAGGTGAGGACTACCATCCCACACCCCCAAGCCTTTCCCCTCCCTATCCCCTTCGCCACCGCTTCTTTGGCTCTCTCTTCATCGGTGATGACTACCACCCCACGGAAGTCAACAGCAAGCAGGCGTGCGCCGTTGCTCCCTTGCAGCCATTCCTCTTGCACCCTCTCCAAGCGGATCACCTCAAAGCCCGCACGCCGCAGCTGCTCCCCTGCCCATTGCTCTTGCGAGCGTGACCCCTTCAACCCGAACCGCTTCCCCGTCCGTGACTCGCACCTCGTTGGGTTGACACAAAACCGCAGCTTGTGAACGCCCCCACGCTCAACGATTGGCTCTTCAATCTCTGCCTTCTTGTGTAGGTATCCTTCGGCAAGCGTGGCATAGTCCCCAGCACTCTCGGAGCGCACAAGCACCGCACGCTCCACGCATTCACTCGGTAGGTGAGATGTTGCCCCGAATATGCGGCGCAGCGTCTGGTGCAGGCTGTACGGGTCTTGCAGGTCGTTCGTCAGCCTTGCGTGTCCAGCAGGTCTAAGTAGGTCAGCATGATGCAAGCTCCTTATTGATGAAGACGGGTGTACGGTATGCCCATCGGTGTGCGTAGTTGTCCATGTGCCAGTATGGCGGGCCGCCATCCCCAAGCCCCTGCGTCTCGCCGTGGATGATGCTGAAGTCCTTTAACGCTTGCCGCGCCGATACAGGCACAGCACGCGCAAGGTACTTGCGCTCTCACCTTCTTTGCGCCAAGACTTGCACCACCGTTCCTCCCCACTCTTTCACTTCCCAGCGGATCACCTCACCACATCCAACACGCTCCGCGCCCGATGTGGGTGATCGTTTGCAGCAGTCGTATGATCTCACCCTTGTTGCCGATGCACCGCGCTTTCCACACATCTGCCAGATGCATCGCGACAGGCACGCGGCGGCATTGTAGCCGCCCTGTTCGTCAACTTTCGCAGGCATAACCTCGCGTTGGCCGTGTCTGCGAGCCATCGCGGCTTCGCTTCAAGAACCAGCCAACACCGCTATACTCGACGTGCGCCGTCAAGTCCGAACAGATCGGCGGCCTTCGACCTCCAACAGAGGCAGCGGCACGTTCACCGCCCGCCTCACCTGTCAGCAGGTATGGGCTTGCCCTCGGTGATGTCCTGACGCGACAGCGTGCCGCAAGGATGCTGTCGAGTGAGCGCCACCTACTTCCGGCCTTTCGTGATCCTTGTCCAGTAATCGCACGCACAACCAGCGTGCGCTTCGATAGCCTTGTAAAGTCCAGCGTTCGCGCAAGAGCTGCTCCATACTCTTCGAGTGATAGGTCGGTCATTGGGTTCAGTGTGGTTTGTAGTGGGGCTACACGATGCCGCTTCCGGCTCCGGTGTAGCAGTCTCTGTTGCGGCCTTGGAGCTTCTTCACCGTCGCACGATACGCCCGCTCCAATACCTCACGGGGATAGGCGTAGTCGAACACGTCCCACGGAAGCGGCTGATCTATCGGTAGATCATACTCATCCGCTTCGGCAACCTCTCGCAGCGTCCCAAGCTCGGACGATCCCCACTCTGCCATCATCTCCAACATCCGCGCCCTACCCGCTGGCGTTGCTCCCGATAGTATCGTCGTTGCTGCTGCCATGTAGTCCCGCTGCCCCGTTGCTTGCGTCACACGCAATCGGGGAGCTTCAAGGTCTTTGCACTGCCGTGCCTTTCCAGCACGCCACCACCACAACCGAACCACTGCATCGGCGTGCCGTAGCGGTTGAACGGTTGCCTGCGCAATGCAAGGTTCCGCCGCGTTGTCCCATGCAGTCCGTCACTGATCCCACGGATCACACGCTTCAAGTCGTTGACTCTATTCCGCCGCCCATCGGCAGCCCTGAAATCAAGTGCCACGCAGCACGACCGTAAAACCGCTCTTCCGTCTTGTTCAAGATGTCCACCGTGTCACGGATCAGCCGCGCATCGGTGAGGTATCCCTTACCAACAGCGCGACGCAATCGCGCCGAGACCCCTTCCACTCCAAAGGCGTACCGCTTCGTTCCCGGGACCCGTGCGTCGGGATTCGATAGCGTGGTGTCAAGTCTCCCAGTCCATCCGTTGTCACGACCCTTCCATGCTGGCGCAATGCGGCGCGGATCACCTGATCTCTGGATGGCTTTCAGCGTCACCCGCTTGCAGGTGAACATCGGAGCGGCTTCAATCACCGGAATGATTTCCGCCGCGCTGTTCTCTTGTACTGGTGAGCGCCAACCAAGCGAACAGAACCCACACTTGAACTGGCAACCCCGCGCTATCTCGACCCGACGTTGCCCGTTGTGCGATACCTGTATTGAGTGCTTTAGCGTGATGCTGATGTCCTTCGCCCATGCTTGACGTATCCGGTCACGTCCCAGCACGTGACGGCTTGGGACGTATACCGATTCAACAGCAGCAGCACTGGTCCAAGAACCTTCTCGATCACCCCTACTGCGTCCCACGCTTCAAGCAGTTCCGGCAATGGCCTTCCGCGTCCCCATGTACGTACAAGTCGAAGACATCAGCCATCGGCAGTAATAGAAGACCTTGACCACCAGCCCACACGAGTGGCCAACGCCCGTCGCGATCCTGCCTGCGTATCGGCATTCCCGAGTCGCGAAACCGACTTGCCCTCTATCATGCAACGGCTATCCATCACCGAGATGAACACCGAGTCGAACGCCGTCACCGGTTCCTGCGTGAACCTTCAGCCACCATCTCAAGACCGTATGGCGCACCTATCGCACCAAGTACCGCCAACGGAAAGATCAGCCCGTGTGGCTCTTTTTACGTCGTGGGTTTCTTCCAACATTCGCCACGACTTGAAGCCCGATGCAAACACCCCTCATGGCTCCTCCGGTAGTATATCCAGCCGTAGTACATCCGACCGCTACGCTTCACTTGCTCGATACAGTGCTGCGACCCTTTCGGTAGCTCCAACAGCTTGTCCCGCACGTTGCGCCGTGCGTCCGTGTTCCAGCGTCTCTCCCACCAAGAACAATCGGTGAACGCGATGAAGACCTGCGGCGTTTTCCGCTTGCAGGATGTCGCGGATGAACCCCCACGGATCACCGTGGGGATCAACATCCACTATCTCACTTTGCAAGCATCACCTGTCGCGCTTCTTCACTCTTTGTTGGTCAAGCAACGCGTCCGACGTTGAAGCCACTGTATCGCTTTCAGTTTCCCGCCGTCCGTGCCGAAAGACACCACCCGATCACAGAGCGAAGACCAAAACGCCGTCATCGTTCCCATCCCGCGTTGGTCTCCACGCAAAGGCTATGGCTCACCGGAAACCGCATCACCCCTCGCGTATCCGCAGCTTGTGTTGCACGTTGGTGTTATCCATTATGCGGCCTGCACCTCATCAATCTGACCACTACGCAGACGCATCGCCAACGCTTCGGCGTTCCCCACGAGATATTCTTCAGGCGCACCGCGCACCTCTAAAAGTCCTTCGAGTAGTCACGCCCTTCAAAGAGCCATTCCTTCAACGCGTCCGAACCTGCCAGCTTGCGCTCCACCTAAGCCGGGCGACTTCTCCCACCAGTCTTCACACCCAGCAACCAACGCGCCAAGCGTTGTAAGTTGCGTACGGACGCACCGTCATCCTCGACGGCGATGACCGCACCCCTCCAACAGTACTTCCCGACCGTATGGCATCCCACCCATCTCTCCAAGCATCGCAGCACGTGCGTAACTGCGGCTTCCCATCTGCGACTCTGCCGGGGCTGTTGCTTGTGGCAACGCTCGCACTTCCTCCGCCAACGCGTGCTGGTTCTCACTACACACAAGGCGCGGCGTGTGTAGTAGCAGCTGCGAGCTTCCCAGCATCGTATCGTACAAGCAACCACCTAACAAGTCCAGCACGGGGAACGCCTTGCGCGTGGCGTGGATACGGTCACTCTTCGAGAGCTGACTACCGGAGGTCATCGCCCCGCCGTTTTGCAGCACGCGCTCGATGTCAGGGGAGAACTCACCCGCACCACTACCAAGCCCAACCTTTCGAGTAGGTGACGGCTGCACCCTGCGCGGATATGATGACGGACGCTAACGCCTGATACCTCTGGCACTCGGATCACTTCCATCTGCGACGCTTCCACGTCGTCGAACTGCAACGGCTCCATCACCACCGTCTCCGCCTTCTTCCCTTCCACCCACTCCGCCTTCACCCATCGCCGTACATCGCTCACCGTCATCGCTGCGTTGTCTCGCAGTTCTTGAGTGCCAACGTTGCTGCGTTGGTTGGCATCGCGTACACCGCCGCCAACGTGTCGTCATGCATACTCTCGACGACCTTGACGTTGACGGAGTTCAACACCGATGCAACGAAGTCGCGGGTTCCTTCGCTGCTACTGGCACACTGCTGCAATCGGCTAACGACGGATTCCCACATTGCGTTGCTCTTGTCAGGAGCCGCACGCAAGAACCCAAAGCACACTTGTCGGCGGTCCGCATCCCAGTTATAGCACACGTCATAACAGGCGCGGAAGAGTATCGCCGCAAGAAACTGACTGGGAGTCATCACCGCCCAATCTTCTGCGATCTCTTTCGGTAGTGGGAACTGCGCTTGCAGCTTTCGCACTGTGTCGGGGACTGATCCCGTTGCAGCGTTCCCACGCTTGCGCAACATCGGCTCACGTCTGAACTTCGAGAAGTTGCTCTTATCGCCAGTGCCGGGGTCGCAGTGCGTCATCGGCCTTCGCAGTCGCAAGATGAACCCAAGCCGCAACGGCTTTGATCCGATAGTGACGGAGTGCGGATACTATAGTGGAAGCATCGCGAAGGAATCAGCTTTTGCCTTCGTCTTCCTCTTTGCTCTTCGCGGTCGGTTCGGCGACCCTTCTTCTGCGAACAGCTTTTCGTCCGTCATGGTCAGTCCTCTTTGGGTTTAGTGAGTAGCCTCTGCAACAAGGGCGATTAATAGCTCTTTGCTTTGCTTGTACTGATCTAAATCGCGCTGCAACGTCATCACCTCCAAGCGTGAGAGTTGCCCTGTTGCCGTGGTATTCAGCCCAAGCTGGCCATCCCATAGCGGCCACGGCAGCCGGTTCTCTATCCCGTTATAACCAGCAGCACGGCAACGCCGTACTTACCTCTGCGCTCCGATCACCTTCCACCAGTCCACAACGAACCTACCTGTCATCACGCCGGGGACATGGATCACCACAGGCGCTGCCCCGCCAAGTGTCCCACACCCCTCCATCGCTGTACATATCCCACACGGCTTTTTTCACATCGGTGGTGATAACGATTGCGCACCGCTCCCCAATGCTTATCCCAGAACATCGGGATCATGTCGCGCCACGCAGCACGCCCTTCACGCTCAGCACTGACGGGGGATTGCATGGGCCAGTAGAACGCGCCGCTTTCAAAGCAGGCGATACTCCCACGGTTCCACATCGCGCTCACCATCTTCCCCTTGCTGTTGGGCAACTGCCCAAGCAACAGCCGCGCCGTTGGCTCACTGATAACCCCACCTTCATGGGCGTATCCCTCCCGATCTCTTCCCTGTGTAGCTGCAACGACTACCGCTTGGGAGTGGTGTCGGTGGGTATGGTAGTGTGCCGATCTTCATCGCATCGGCAATAATGTCTGTGTAGGTCATATCTCTGTGTTGGTGTGTTTTGTCCGCTGGTTCCGTCTGGACTTGATAGGCACGATCTTCGCATCGCCAAAATGGTGGCGATGAACGGTAATCATCCGATGTTTGTAGGTATGTAGTACGGGCTATAGGCTCCTTTGCTTCACGGAGCAACTCCCACCGTCTAAACCATCCTTGACGCTGGTACTTTTTACGCACCACCCGCAGCGGCGGTAAGCAACACGCACTCGATAGTTAGGTTGTAGATTCTCATTGGTTTCTCCTGTCATGTAGTATGATCCTATCCACTCCCGCGCATCTTCATCCCGCACATGATGGCAGGTAACAACGAAGCGGTCGGACAACTCGTTGCGCAGCAAATACCCTTTCCGCACCAACTCGTTTACGCTCTCTTCCGCTTCTTGCATATGCCGAACGGAACGTTCTTCGCCACCCGGTCTTTCCCGTGCGAGTAGGATGCAACGCCGAACATCGTGCGATGCTTTCACTTGGTATCTTCCAGCGCTTGAACCGCGCAATACGCTGCTAACTCGGAGAACGATAACCGACGTGCACATTGCATCCAGTAGCTCACCGTAGTTGACCACCGCAGAGCGTTCCGTCTTACTCGCCCACCCTGCAATCTTCATCGCCCTCCAGACCCAAGTGATGTGCGTCCGCAAATCTCTCCGGCATATTGAGAGACTCACCACCCCAATCGGCAAGGTCTTCCATAAGGCTGCCCCTGTATATCCGCATAGGCCCGCGTTTCTTCGGTGGCGAAGGGTTCCTCTTGCGCCCCTCTGTTGCCACCCGTACCGCTATGCGAGCAATGGCAAGCTCTGCGCCATCCGCACCGTCCAGTATCGCACAAGTCCCACCACGGAACCCAGTCAGATCACGGAGAGAGAACAGGCACAATGGTCCGCAGCGTAATGCTTCCAGCTTGCGATCCCGCTATTCATTAATTCTCTCCAGCCGCTTTGCTACTTGCCGGATTAGCTGTTCGTTGTCCTGTATCCACTGCATTGTCTTTAGCACCGCTTGCATCTCTGCGATCTTCTTTGAGCAGAAGCCCGTTGACCTACCCGCCCTGACCCACTTGGTGTAAAGGGTTTCGCGGGTGGCCACCCACGGCTCACCACCGCGATCATACCCATCTATCCGCAACCGCTGGGTTGTTTCCGATGCCTCGAAAAATGTTCACCTAACATCATGGCGTTATCACCCTCGGAATTATGTACGTGGAAGGCTCCCCAAACATTAACGATAGCGAGGCCATTGGAGTGAGACTCAACCCGCTTGACGATCCTCGAACTCCGAGGCAAACCCTCGCATAGCTCTTCCCTAACTCCAATCACGTTCACTGAACAGCAGCCCTGATGAGGAAGTCCAGCAAAGACATTGTTTTGCTCCCGGAGGCTGTTGCTCCACCCTATTGTCCCGATTGCCCTACCATCGCCAACCGCGTTGGTGAGGCAGCACCTTCAAAGTCAACGC